>JANXUM010000610.1 GCA_025356215.1 Bryobacter sp.
CGCGAGCTTTGCGCTGAACGAGGGGACGACGCAGGAAGAGGTGCAGCGGCTGCTAAGGAATTCGGCGCAGGTGTCGGTGCTGCTCGAAAAGAATTACGACCGGTCCGCCATGAGCGTTGAAGAAGCGGCGCTTGAGTTGTCCAACTACCTGAAGCCGAACGTCTCCCCGAACCGGCGGACCGGCGCGGCGATCGCGGCGTTAAATCACGAAGTAGATCGGCGCTTGGCCGGTAAGCAGACGTTGCGGGATCTGCAACGAAACGAGCGCACCAAATTGCGCACTGATTTTTATCTGATCGACGAATCGTTGGGCAAACTACTGAAGCAGGGGCGCGGGATGGACCCCGCCATGCGTTCCAGCGTTGAGGCCTATCGCAAGGATCTGTCTTTGAGCACGCGATTCATACCCTTGTGGGTTAAGGTGGCCGTGGCGCTTGCTTTGGGACTCGGCACGATGGTGGGCTGGAAGCGCATTGTCGTGACGGTGGGAGAGAAAATCGGCAAGGATCACTTGACCTACGCCCAAGGCGCCAGCGCCGAGATTGTGGCGATGTTCACGATCGGTGCCGCAGACCAGTTGGGTCTGCCCGTGAGCACAACGCACGTGTTGACCAGCGGCGTCGCCGGGACAATGGCGGCCAACAAGAGCGGCGTGCAAATGAGCACGGTGCGCAGCATGTTGCTGGCCTGGGTGCTGACCCTGCCCGCTTGCGTGTTCATGGGCGCAGCGCTGTTCGGCGCGGCAATTTATGCGATCAGCCGCCTGGGCTTCTAGGCCCGGCCTAACGTGGGGGCGGCGAGATCGCCAGATCAATTGTCTTCTTCACTTTTGTGCCGGTGGCGCTGAGCGAGAATGACGCCGGGATCGTTTCATTGGCGGTGAGGCGAAAGCTAACTTGTCCCTTTGCGTCCGTTGTCTGGCTAAACTGCGTGGCCTTGGCCGGGGCCGTTGCGATCGTCAGATCGCCTTGTGAAAGTTGAAGCACCACTGGCACGCCGGACACGGCTTGCGCGCCCGCAGTCAGCGTGGCGGTGAGCGTGAATGTCGTGCCGATGGACAGCCTTTGCGGAAGCGCACTGAGGGTGATCGTGTCGGGGGGGGCCGAACCGCCGGTGACCGGGATGAGCAGCGTCTTCGACGCGCTACCCGTCGCGGCCAGGATCTCGACAATTCCGCCAGCGGTAGGCGTGATAGAGACTTGCGTCGTGCCGTCTGAGCTCGTAAACGCTTGGGTCCCAGCGTTGTTGAAGAACTGGCGGTTATCGTCAAAACGCGCATTGCCGCTCTTGATGACGAAGCTCACCATGCTGACGGCGCCCCGTTGCCCAAAAACGGTCGCGTTCAGAACGCCTGCCCGGTTGAGCGTGAGCAATGAAGGGCCGCTTAGATCAAGGCCGGTACCCGCCGGGTCGTTCGGGCGTAGCGTATTGAAGGTGAGTTTCTGAGGGGCCAAGCCGGGAAAGGTGACCGTTACGGAATTGAGCCCGGCGGTGGCCGGTTGCACCAGCAAATACGCGACGCCGAACTTGTCGGTTGAAATCGAAGCGGCGGCGCTGCGTGTCCCGCCGCCCTTGGGCGTCACTGTGGCGCCGGTACCGTCGGTGGTTCCGGTGACGCCGGGCGCCGGACTCCCGTCCCCCTTTTTCAGATCGACGGGCAGGATGACAGTGTAGCCTTCATAGAAAAAGGGCGGAGTCCAGTAAGTGGGAATGTAGGGTGCCGCGCAGCAAACGGTGGCTTGATCGAGGTCCGTCTGCGGATGAACATAGGCAGGCCCCGGCCTTGTGTCGTGGAGTTGGAAAGTATGGTTGTCGTCCCATGGCATCAGCGTTGTAGTGATTTGGCCCGGAGCCAGGCACTTGACGCTGGCCTGCACGCCCTCGGCGTCGCGGTCGTCGATGGTCGAGTTGCCTGGCTGGATGTCCTGATCCTTGTTATCGGTGGAGTTTGTTGCCGCGTCCGCGCCCACGGGCACCTCTGTCGGCGCTATGCACTTACCAGTACACGGCTTCGCGGCGTCGAGATCCCAATAGAATGCCAGCGGCGCAATGCCGGCGGGCATGTCCGCATCCGACGAGCCTTTGGCGGAGAAGGTAAAGGTCGACCCGACCGGGCCCTCCACGCTGAAGACTGAATTTTCGCACGCGCCGCCAGAGGTTTCGAGGATCGTTAGATTCTCTCCACTGCCCGCGACGGCCTTGATGATGGAGTTATCGGCGACCGGGGCGTAATAGCGCGCCAGAAAGCCGGGCCACGCCTTGACGGAGGCCACGAAGCCGAAATTTGGCGTTGGGATCCGCGGCCATTCCACGGGGGCTTTAAGTTCGTCCGCCGCCGTCAATCGGTCTTCGAAGACTTCCTCGTCGCGAGCCTTGAGCGGCAGCGACGAATCGAGATTCGGGGCGTAGGCCGCCAAGCGGCTGTCGGAGTCGGTGAGCCGCGTTCCAGGCGCGTCATAGGGTTCGGGTGAGAATCTGCCGCCAAATGCTTCAAAGACCGGCAAGGGGCCGGTGCGCATCTTGGGAAAGTGTATGTGCAGGCCGGTGGCCTTTGGGTACTGTTTGCCGTGCGCCTCGCGCAGGACTGTGTTTGTCTTGAGCTGCTTTTGTAGGTTGGGAATTTCAGCCTTGACGCAGGCCGGAATCCCCGCGTCAGCCAGCACTGCGGAGGCGAATTCGTTAAGGTCGACAAAGTTGTCGTCGGCGAAACGGGTCGCCGCCCAGCGATCGATTTTGATGCGATTTTGTACATTGTCATCGGGGAAGTCACGTTTTTGCAGCAGACCGACGCCGGTGCGGAGTTGTTTCGCCCAGGTCTCGATCGATATCTCCAGCGGCCTCACTTGCGCCAGATCGACCAGCGAGAGCGTGTAGTCGTCGCGCACGAGTTGTAGCCCGTAATACTCCGACTTGCCAGTGACGCGCAGCACGGACTGATCGAAGACGAAATTACTAAGTGTCTTACCCGATTGGTCCGGGTCGCGCCTTAACTCTTTTGTCAATTCAAAGTAAGGGAATGTTAGGTCCTGGATGACTTCTTCAGAGAAGTATAGATAGTCTCCAAAGGGGCTTAATTGCGAGGCAACTTCGATTCCGGCCATGAGGCATGCGTGTAGGGCGATCAGGTCGAAGCGCGAACCGGCCAGGGCCTGCGAAAATTCGCCCATGCGCAGCCAATCCTCCCCGGCGCGCGAGCCGCGTGCGGAGACATCCGGCGCGATGCCTTTCCACCCCTGTCCATGGGTTGCGATGATCAGCGCGGTCCGATCGGCCGGGAAATTTTTTTTCGCCCACTTGACGTAGTCCGACAGCGACGTGGGGCTGCCGGAATTTACGTCGCCGATGAGCATTCTCTCCCCGCGCACCGGATTGAGGATGACCTTGCCGTCTGCGTCTAAGCCAAGAATCCTGCCGCGAAGAGCGCTTTCGCCGCGGATGTCGAACTGCAGTAGAAGATTGACGTCCGCGCTGGACCCTCCGGCGCGCCCGATTTGCAGCATCTGGGCATTGAGCGGCGGCGTAATGTTGCTATCGCCGGCAAAGTAAAACAGAATCGTCCATTTCTTCCGCTCGGGGGCGTCTGCGGATTTCCTGGCGGCGGCCTTGAGTTCCGGCTTACTCTCGGCATCCACTTCTTCCGGTGTTGAGACCGCCGCGACCCTGCCGAAGTTTTGAGTGCCTGGGGTGTTGCCAAAAGCATTCTCCCCGCCGTGTGCGTCGAAATCGTAGGGCGAGTTCGTGTCGCTCGATTGCATGTCGCGCCCGATCGAATCGCCGGGAAGGAGAGTACGCATCAGTTCAAATACATTGTGGGTAATGCCAGAGGCGCTGATGAAACGGCCTTTGGTCCACATCTGGGCGGCCACCGCCGCGTTGTGCGCCGCGCCCGGCTCAAAGGCGCTAGGGTCTGCCGACCAACTGAGAAAGTCGATGATATTGTCGCCATCGTAGAGCGCGGCCTCATCCACTTTGGCATTCCAGAACGGTGCATCCGGGCGTTCGCTAAAGTACAGCGCCGGGCCAGCGCTGAAATCCAATTGATTTTGTCCGGCGGTGAAGTTGATCGTAAGATAGCCCCCGGCTGGAAGCAAGATCGCGGGTAATGCGAGCACTGATCCGCTACCCTGCGCGTCACGATTGGTGAGAGTCATTTTCGACAAGTCCGCCGCGTCCGCGCCCTTGTTATACAGCTCGACCCATTGGTAGGTGCGAGACGCATCCCCACTTGCCGGATCCGTCAAAAACAAGATTTCGTTGATGACGACCTGTGCCGCGCACGGGCCGACCAAGAGCATGGCGAGAAGCAAAACGCAAGTCCGGGAGATCACTTGGCGAGTATAAGGAAGGAGTTATCGGATTGCAAGGCACGGCCCGGGAGACTGCCCCGACCCCCTAGCCCAATCCAAGCCACCTGTAACTTGAGCCGTTCCTCTCGCCGCGCAGAATCAAGTCCAATTCGCAGCCTTGCCAAGGATTTCCGAGCACTCCGCTCAGCCTAAGAGCGCCGATGCGTGGATCGTTGGGAGATATCCATCTTCAATCACTTTGCAGAACAGCGGTGCCGTAAGTGGCCTGACCAGCTCGCCGGCTTGCGGCCGAGTCTGCGCCGCGTATCCCACATGCGTCCAGGCTCGCGCGCCGCCGCTGGTTCTAAGAAATGCCGTGGGGCCTTGAGCGAAGATCGCCCCGGCCAGCAAAGTTTCCCAGGCAACCAGAGGATGCGCAACCGTGCGTTGCGCGTGCAACGCCTCGTCGAGTAACTTGGCGGACTGGAAGCCAGATAGGCGCAGAAAGTTGCGGTAATCCTCCCGCCGGCAAAAGCCACAGGGGCGGTGCCCGGCCGCAAAAGCCGTTGCCTCGTCAAGGAAGAACAGCTCTGTCCAACGCCTCGGAGTCATCAACTGCCGCCGCCAATCTTTGTACTGAAGCACGCACACGATCCATGCCTTGTGCCGCCAGCGTTGGGTCAACAGTTCTTGCCGGTCGTTGTGAAGAACGCCGCGATTGCCGGTGAACATCCCTCGTGCCGGGCTCCGCTCAATGGCGGAAAAGGGCGTCACTCGATTTTGCAGGGGCAAACCTGATTCTATTGCAGTGCTTGCTTTAGCATTGCCGCCGCCTCGCGCTCGGACTGGTTCAATGCCGTCGTGAGGGCCCACGCCAATGCCTCTCGCGCCTTTTCCACGTCGTTCGTGTCCCGATACGCCATCGCCAGCGCGTGCCACCAGGTGCTGTTGGACGGTCGCAGCCGGCACGCTTCAGCCAGCAACTGGACGGCCTTGGCGGGCACACCCTCGTCGCTTAGGCGTAGTCCTTCGACAAATAGTTCCTGCGCGCGTAAGGCCGCTTGGTCTCTCCCGCTCAACAGCGGCTCGGCGCTCGGGCGACGGAATAAGGTAGCAAACTCGACTTCCATCTCGGCAATTTCGGCGGGCGTTACCGCCAGCAGGCGCAGCGTCGGCCGTCGCATCTGCAAAATCTCCGATCGCAAGGTAAAGCCACCGATCGGGATCGACGCGGGCGGCGGCGCCGTGCTGGAAAAATCGGGCCACAAGGCATAGGCGGCGGCCCAGGCCCTCGCATAACCGTCAGGCTCACGCAGTTGACTGTCAAGCTTGGTCGTGTCAATTGTCTCGACGCCGCGCAGCCACGCTAGCCGATTGCCCGGCGGACGGCCCGAAGTGGCCGTCGCCCGGTTGCCCTTGTAGCGCAACTCTAGAGTGGAGTAGTATTCACAGATGCCCTCGGCCAACCACGAAGCGAGATTCGGACGGGCATGATTGAGCACCGCGTGGACATACTCGTGGCTTAGGACTTCGATAAACTCAAGACTGGCGGGATTTACGACAATCCAGTCTCTGCGCGTCGCCGACCGGTAGAGCCCTTGCTCAAAAGGTGTTGACGCAATCTGCAGCCACTCTCGCTCTGTTGCGGGCATCCATATTTGTATCGGTCGCGCCGGGACCCAAGTCGGGCCTCTCAGTGCGGTCATCGCGCTACGTAGTTCTTCGAGCCTTGCCAGGGCTCTCTCGCCTTGGCGCGCCGCCGCCGGGCTGACGTAAAGCGTGAAATGCGATGTCTTTAGTACGGTTTGCCCCGGTGCCGCCGCCGCGAAGAATAGCAAGCAAACGAGCGCCATGAATCGCGCTGATAAAAATATTGAATTGTTTAATGAGGAAATAGTGCCTAGCATGAATGAATGGGCACAACTGCTATGAACGAACCACAGACATCTCAAGTTGCGCTTTTGCACCGTATTTCGAGTATCGTCAGTTCTCAGCGTTCTCTAGACGAAATGTTGGGAGAAATCATTGGTCTGACGGTGCAGGTGACCAATTGCGACGCGGCGCTGGTCTATCTGATTGAACGAGAGACGAACGAAATCGTGCTCCGCGCCTCACAGGTGCCGCACGGGCAGGATTTGGGCTTGCTCAAGATGAAGGTGGGCGAAGGCGTCACCGGTTGGGTGGCCGAGCACAAGAGCGTCGTCGCGTTGGCCGCCAATTCCAGCCTTGACCATCGCTTCAAACGCTTCCAGGGCTTGGTCGAAGACACCTACGAGGCTTTTCTTTCGGTCCCGCTCATCAACCAGGGCGAGATCATTGGCGTCATCAACGTTCACCACAAAGAACCTCACCCCCACACTGCCGAAGAAATCTCACTGCTCACCTTTATCGGCGAGCAAATGGGAATGGCAATTTCAAAGGGCGTGCTGAGCGACGAGAACCTGCGCCTGCTCTCTGAATCCGAAGAGATGAAACGCCAACTTGAAACGCGCAAACTCGTCGAGCGCGCCAAGGGAATTTTGCAACATCGCTTCAGTCTCACCGAGGAAGAAGCCTACTTGCGTCTTCGCAACGAGAGCCGCCGCCATCGCAAGCCGATGAAGGAACTGGCCGAGGCCATCATCCTCACCGAAGAACTTTCGCGCAAGAGCGAAGACGACGACAAGGCCTAGCCGCCCGTCGATCCAGCATCTACACTAGGAAATTGACCGATTTCCCCGCGCTGATCGCCAATGGCGACCTGACCACGATTGCGGCCAACTTCTGGCCGCGCAACCTCGACGCCGTCCGCTTTCCTGGCGTGCGCGAACTTCATCGCACGTCGCCCGACGTCCAGGTTTTAGCGATTCGGCACGAGCCCGGAGGTCCGGTGCGCGGCGAAATGATCGTTCTTCACGGACTTGAAGGTTCGCACGATTCCGGCTATATGCATTCGATGGCGCAAGCCGGCCTGGTGCGCGGTTTGCGTGTGCACCGACTGAACATGCGCACCTGCGGCGGCACAGAAGACTTGGCGCCAACGCTGTATCATGCCGGGCTCACCGAAGATCTGCGATCGATTCTTAGCGAGCTGTCCCGCCAGAGTCGGGGGCCTATTTTTCTTGTGGGCTACTCGCTCGGCGGCAACGTCGTGCTGAAGCTTGCCGGAGAATTGGGCGATCAGGCCCGGTCCGTGGGCCTTGCCGGCGTCGCCACCGTGTCCACTCCACTCGATCTCATGGCCTGCTGCCAGCGCATGCAAGAGCCGCGCAATTTCATTTACTCAAGTAAATTCATCGACCGGCTGAAGGCGCGCTATCGCCGCCGCGCCGCTGCTTTTCCCGACCGGTTTCCCCTAGACGGCTTGGACGCCGTGCGCAGCGTCCTTGAGTTTGACGACAAGTTCACCGCCAAGGCCTTCGGCTTCGGCGACGCCACTAATTACTATGCAACGCAGTCGTGTCAGGGCTTCCTGTCTCAAATCGCGGTCCCATGCCTCTTGATTCACTCGACCGACGATCCGTTGATTCCCGCCTGGGTCTACGAGCGCGCCGCACCCGAAAACAACCTTAACCTCAAGCTGATCCTCACGCGGCACGGTGGCCATGTTGGATTTCTTGCTCGCCGCGGGCCGCGTTTCTGGGCCGAGGAAATTGTCGCGAATTTCATCGAAACGCAAATTAGCGGAACCTTGCTGTAACTTCCGGCGTACTGTTCGCTGAGTGAACACACAGCGTAGCAGCGCATTCTATGAGGCCGTCCGCGTGGCGTTGGGAAGCCTGCGATCCAGCAAGCTGCGCAGCTTCCTCACCTTGTTGGGTATCATCCTCGCCACCACCACGCTGATCGCGGTGATGAGTCTGATCCACGGGATGGACGTCTACATTGCCGAAAAGGTGAGCGACATGGGTGCCGACGGCTTCCGCGTCGTACGGATGGCCTTCATCGGCGATTGGGACCCAAAAAAGTTTCTCGAATATCAGCGCAAGAACCCCGAGCTGAGGCGCGACGAGTATGAGTTTATCCGCCAAAAGGCGACGATGCTCAAAGAGATCGGCATGTCCGTGTCGCGCCGCGGTCCGCTGGTGTACGAAGGCGATCGCCTCGACATGATCCAGATCAACGGCGAAACCCCGAACATGGCCACGATCGAAAATACCCAAATCGAATCGGGCCGCTATTTTTCCGAAATCGACAATCAGCGCCATCTGATGGTCACCTTCATCGGCCATGAGATGAAAGACCGCTGGTTTCCGAATATCGATGCTGTGGGCAAGAGCATCCACATCGATGGCCGTCCCTATGAGGTCATCGGCGTTGCAAAGGCCAAGGGCAGCGTCTTTGGGCAAAGCCAGGACAGTTGGGTTTCGATTCCAGTGGAGACTTACTTTAAGTCTTACGGCGCGAGGAAAGGCATTAACTACAGCGTTGTCGCCGCCAGCCACGACAAGCTGATGCAGGCCCAAGACGAGGTGCGCACCCTGGTCCGTTCTTTCCGGCATCTCACGCCAGGGCATGAGGATAACTTCGCGATCTTCAATTCCGATTCCCTCTCAAACGCCTGGAGCCAGATGACCGGCGCCATCGCCGCCACGGCCATCGCCGTTGTCAGCGTTTTTATGGTGGTGGGCGGCGTCGTCATCATGAACATCATGCTTGCGGTTGTGAGCGAGCGCACCCAAGAGATCGGCATCCGCAAGAGCCTCGGGGCGCGCCGTATCGACATCCTTTATCAGTTTCTCGTCGAGAGCGCGGTGCTGGCGGCCAGCGG
>JANXUM010000615.1 GCA_025356215.1 Bryobacter sp.
CCCCGGACTGGAAATGAGGCGGAACCCCAGGATCGGCCTCCGGCACCGCTTCCATCGACGTTCTCAAGTTCGAGACTCAACGTGAAGCCTGAGCCAATTGCGGATACCCCGGCGAACAAGACGAGCGGAGCTTGGGCGCGCAACGCAAGATGGCGGGCTTGGTCCGACGAGAGGTGGGATTGAGATTTCCGGTACATGAATGATTGGAACTCAGGAAGCTGGGCCGGATCCAACACTTCAACCTGGGACGATTGGCGGAGCTGATCGTAAAGGAGCCGGGCAACCATTGAGCCGTCCAGCGAAGGCAGCGAGGCCGGAGGAACCAGCAATAAACGGGTTCCCGCAGCGGTGAAAGTGGCACCGCCGTCGAGTTTGCTGTAGGTCAAGCCAGCGAGGCCAAGGCCACCGATTGCAGAGAGTGCCCACATCGCACTCCGCCGAGTTAACGGCCCCGGCTCCAGCCCCGCCACCGCCTCGATCGGCCCCTTCCAGCGCTTGGCCGGGTCTATCTCCAGACACTTGGCGACGACGCTTGCCCAAGCGCCTTCCAGCTTGGGGCCCTCCGCGTTCGGATGCCGGCCCGCTACCATCTCGTGCAAGACGATGCCGAAAGCATAAATATCCGTCTCGACCGTCGCCGGCTTGCCCGCCCATTGCTCTGGGGCCACATAACCGGGCGTCCCCAGCAATAAGCTTGTCGTCTGCAAGGCGGCCTCACCCGTCTCGCGCACGATCGGCGCGGCCAGGCCGAAGTCCGTCACCACCGCACGGCCTTCGGTCAGAATGACATTGGCCGGCTTGAAGTCTCGATGCAGGACTCCCGCCGCGTGTACCGCTGCCAACCCCGCTGCCATTTGCTTGGCGATTTGCAGTGCTTCCGATTCTGGGAGCGCTCCCTCTCGTTTGAGGCGCGCTCCCAGCGTTTCTCCGTCGAGCAACTCTAGAACGTAGAAATACAGGTCCCCGTGCCGGTGGCCCGGCTCCTGAATGAGATCGAAGACCCGCGCTACATTCGGGTGGGCAATCCGCCGCGCCAATCGGATTTCACGCCGGAATCGATCGAGAAAACCGGGCTGATCCGCCAGTTGCGGATGCAGCAGTTTTAGCGCCACGCGTTCGTGCAGCTCACGATCTTCGGCCGCGTAAACTTCACCCATTCCGCCGCGCCCCAGAAATGCTTGCACCGCAAAGCGACCGGCGATCAATTCGCCCACCGTTAACCTAGGCTCGGTGTCGGCGGGCTCGGTTGAGGCGATCTCCGGGTGGTACCACTCCATCGCGGGCCGCTCCAGTATGTCGCCCGTCGGCATTGTCACTCCGAGCAAGCTCAGCACCTCGGCCCGGAGGTCGGCGTCTGCGGTCTTGGCGCGCAGGAATTCTTCGCGTGCTTCGGGGGCGATGGTGCCAGCCTCCGTCAACAGCTCCGAGATTTGATCCCACCTCGTCCGGTCCGCCACTGTCCACTTACTCCTTTTCCGTTCCGTCCTCACCTTGTATCTCGCGGTAGAGCCACCGCTTTGCCGTTTCCCAATCGCGCTTCAAGGTCCGCGACGAGACGTTGAGGGCCAACGCCGCTTCTTCGAAGCTTAAGCCAGCGAAGAATTTGAGCTCTACTAATTGATAAGCGCGAGGCGAGTGCGATTCGAGACGCGTAAGGGCCTCATCGAGCGAAATTAATATTGGCTCGTGCTCGGCGTTTGTCGCGAAGGCTTGGTCAAGGTCCACGCGCTGTAGTTCTCCCCCTCGCTTGGAGGCCTGCTTTGTCCGCGCATGGGAGATGAGAATGCGCCGCATGATCTTGGCCGCGGTCGCATAGAAGTGACCGCGTCCGGCCCAGTCCACTTCTCTGGTTTCGATTAGACGGAGGTATGCCTCGTGCAAGAGCGCCGTTGGCTGGAGGGTGTGACCGGCGCGTTCGCGCGCCATGTAAGCCGCCGCCAGTCGCCGCATTTCTTGATAAATGTGCGGATACAACTCGTTGCGCGCTTCCTGATCCCCGCGCGAGGCCCGCCGCAATAAGGCGGTCACTTCGCCGTCGCTGGACTGGATTGCATCCGTCATTGTGGAGCCGGTCCTGGCCGGTTGTGTGTCTAATCTAACACGCAACGCCACTTAGTTGATTACTCGATTGGGACGGGATGGTTAACGTCTGGTGACGGTGAAACGCCGGTCGATGTCGGGCATGAGTTCGCACCCCAGACCCGGGCCTTCCGGGATGGTGACGAAGCCGTTTTCGACCTTGGGGATTGTGGTCATCACATCGGCGTACCAGCCTTTGTAGAAGGCGCGTACGGACTCTTGAACCAGCGCATTGGGGGCGTTGAGCGAGAGGTGGGTAGAGGCCATGAAAACGACGGGGCCGGTACAGTCGTGAGGGGCGACGGGAAGGTGCCATGCCTCGGCCATGGAGGAGATCTTGCGCGCCTCCGAGATGCCGCCACACCAGCCCAAGTCAAACATGATGACTCCGGCGGCGTTGGTTTGGAGCAGATCCCGGAAGGCCCAGCGGGTACCGAGGGTCTCTGAGGCGCAAAGCGGGGCGTTGGAGTTTTCCGCGTAGCGCTTAAGGCTATCGAGACTGTTCATCTTGATCGGATCTTCGTGCCAGAAGGTGTTGTAGGGCGCGAGGGCTTTGGCAATTCGGATGGCGGGGGTAAGTTGCCACATGGAGTGGAACTCGACCATGATGTCCATCCTGTCGCCGACGCGTTTGCGGATTTTTTCGAAAGGCAGAAGAGCGGCAGTGAGATCTTCGTTGGATATGGATTGGCCGTTGGTTTTTTCGGCGGCGATGTCGAAGGGCCAGATCTTCATGGCGTTGATGCCTTCGGCGAGGAGCGATTCGGCGAGGTCGTCGGCGCGGGTGAGGAAGTCGTTGAGGTCGTCGAAGCCGGTAACGGCGGGTTGCCCCGAGGCGGCGTTGACGCCCCAGTTGCGGGTGGATTGGGTCTCAGCCTTGCGCATGTATTGCGCACCGGCGCAGGTGTTGTAGGTGCGGATGCGGTCTCGCGTTTTGCCGCCCAGAAGTTGCACGACGGGCTGATTGACGGCTTTGCCGAAGAGGTCCCAAAGGGCGATATCGACGCAGGAGGCGGCGCGGACCTCGACGCCCGTGGAACGGAAGCCAATGTAGGGGACTAGGTCACGGGAGATGGCGTCGATGGCAAGGGGGTCGCGGCCGATGAGGGCGTGGGCGATGTCGTCGTGAATGTAAGCTTCGATCGCACCGGCGTTCATGAAGGATTCGCCGAGGCCGGTTAGACCGGCGTCGGTGTGGATGTGGAGCCAGAGGAGTTGGGGGAACTCGGCGAGACGGATGGTTTCTAGCTTGGTGATTTTCATTAAAGCTTTCGCTGGATTCTGCTATTCTACCATCTAAAGGTAGAATTCTAGTGAGTTTGAACATTAAGAATCGGCGGGCGTATGACTTGGCGCACCAGCTTGCGGAGCTGACGGGGGAATCGCTCACCGCCGTGGTAATCGCTGCGCTGCAGGCACGCCTGGATGAGGAAAAGGTTGGGCGAGCATTGAGTCCATCGAAACTGGAGAGGATGCGGGCAATGGCGGATCGGATCCGCGCCGGCATGGATCCAACACTCCGCTCGGAAGACCACGCTGCGATGCTGTTCGATGAAAATGGACTTCCGTACTGAGGCGAGATGGTAATCGATACGTCAGCAATGATCGCAATTTTACTGAGAGAGCCGGAGGCGTCGTCGTATGAAGAGTTGCTTGCCAAGTCGTCCCTCCTGAGAATGTCCGCAGCAAGTTATGTGGAAGCGGGAATCATCATGGATCGGCGGGGGAATTCGGTAAGTCGGGCGCTCTTTGAAAGCTATATCGAGGGTTGGTCAATCCAGGTTGAGCCGGTAAGCGTGGAACAAGCGATGCTTGCGCGGCAAGCGTATGATGTTTTCGGAAAAGGCCGCCACGCGGCTGGGCTGAACTATGCGGACTGTTTTAGCTATGCGTTGGCAAAGTCGCTACGCGAGCCGCTTCTATTTAAGGGCAACGATTTCTCGAAGACCGACCTGGTTAGCGCCATCGGCTAGGCGCGGCGGACAGCGGACAGACTGTAACGGGCAGCCTGCGCATGAATCTAACAGGCGGGTAGTTACCCCAAAGAAGGATTTTCCATGGCTGATAAGAAGTCAATCAAAGACCTGCTCGCAGACGAAATCAAGGCCCTGCAAAGCGCTTTTCAAGATCATCTGACAGAGACCAAGGGTCAAGTTGCTCGACTGGAAGAGGTCGCCAGACTTCTGGGGATTAAGCCCACCGGCAAGAAGTGCGTGGGGATGGAAGGCTGCATCCAGGAAGGCGCCGAGGCGCTGGAAGAGGAAGGTGACGAAGCCGTGCTCGACCTGGGTCTGATTGGGGCCGGGAGCCGTGTCGAGCATTATGAAATGGCCGGGCATATGACTGCGATCAGCCTGGCTCAGCGCATGGGGGCGAATGAAGTCGTTAGTCTTCTGCAGGAATCGCTCGCCGAAGAACAGGGTGCCGAGCAAAAATTGCGCGCCATCGCGGGGAGCTTATTGAAGAGCGCACCGATGGATTCTCAGAGACGGGCGGAAGGATAAAGCCCATGTCACCGAGTTCAGCCTTTCACGGCACCACCGCCGCCGCCAGCGAGCAGTATCCGGCATCATCGATGATTCAGGAAACAGGGACCAATAACGAGGCTTATTCATCTGGAGTATCATGGGCCGCCGTGGTGGGCGGCGCATTTGTGGCGGCCGCCTTGTCGCTGATTCTACTGGCATTGGGTACGGGCCTTGGTTTGTCCTCGGTGTCTCCGTGGGCCAATGTTGGTGTTTCGGCATCGGCGATCGGATGGGTGATCCTGATTCAAGTGATTGCTTCGTCGATGGGCGGATATCTGGCTGGCCGACTGCGGACTAAGTGGACGAACATACACACGGACGAAGTTTACTTTCGGGATACGGCGCACGGATTTTGGGTGTGGGCCCTGGGCCTGGTGATTACCGTCTATTTTCTGGCTTCGGCGGCGACCACGATGGTTGGGCGACAGAACCTATCTGGCCCAGTTGGTTTCGGCGAGGACTGGCCCAAGCCAACCGGAAGCGGATAAGCAGGTCACGGACGTTATGAATGAGGCGCGTGTGGCCGCAGATGCGGCCCGTAGAGTCGCTTCGCACGCGCTGCTTTGGATATTTCTTGCTCTCCTGATCGGCGCGTTTTGTTCCGGTTACGCAGCCACCATCGGGGGAGAAGAACGAGATCACGTGAAAGTCAACTAAACAGAAGGATACGATGCGGTCAATTCTACTTTACGTGTTGCGGATACCGATTCCCATCATCATCTTGATTGCGCTTTTCGTGCGCTAAGTCGGCAGTAACTTACAAAGGCCCCGTCAAACGAGTTAGTCGCTTGGCGGGGCCTTTGTATTCTTTCACAATCGATTAGCCGCGCCAGAGTTCGTGGATGGGTCCGTAGAGATCCTGATCGCTGAAGGGAACGTATTCGAAGCCGCGACCGAATGGGTCGTCACGGCGGACGGTGGTCCAGTCGATGCCCAGGGCGGAATAGATTGTGGCTTCGATGTCCTCGGCGCGGATGCTGCGGTTGCGGCTCCAGCCCGGGTCTGAGGTGTCGCGACCGGCGAGATCGGTGCTGCCGATGGCGCGCTGGCCCTTGATGCCGGCGCCAGCGAAGAGCGTGGATTGCTGGAGGAAGTGGTCACGGCCGACGTTGGCGTTGGGCGTGCCGACGGTGCGACCGAATTCGCCCATGGCGACGATCAGCGTCTGATCGAGCAGGCCGCTGGCCTTCATGTCGGCGATGAGCGCGCCCATGCCAGCATCGAACTGGCGACCGAGCGCATTGGCGTTTGTGGCGTTGAGGCCGCCACCGTAGATATTGGCGTGCATGTCCCAACTGCCGACGTTGACCTGCACGAAGCGGGTGCCTTTGTCGGAGGCGAGGAGATTGCGGGCAACGATCAGGGAGTTGCCGAAATTGGTGTTGCCGAAGCGATTGCGCTCTTCTGTGGAGAAGCGGAAGAGGTTGTCAATCTCGGTGCGGTACATGAGCTGGCGGGCGGAGGCGTTGAAGGCCGTCATCTCATCGCCTTTGGATTGCAACAGGCCTTTGCCGCGCATCTCGGCATCAAGATCGTTGAGTACGGCAAAGCGGCGATCGAAGGCCGGCTGCCCATCGGCGTGAGTGGTGCCGGAGGGCGGATTACCGCCGGGACTGAAGTAGAAGGGGGCGTAGCCGGGGGGCAAGTAGCCGGCGCCGGGGCCGTCGTTGGCGTTGAGATTGAAGAAGGGCGGGAGTGTCTTGTCTTTGCTGCGATTGGCGAACTCAAGCGAGACGACCGAGCCGATGTGGGGGGCGATGCGGGCGAGGCCGCTGACCGGGTTGCGCCCAATTTGTAGCCAGTTGCGCGCGAGATCGTGCACGGCCGCCCAAGGCTTGACGCTGCGGACAAGGGCGATCGATTCCATTTGCTCGGCGAGCTTGGGGAAAAGACCGCGAGGCCAGCGAATGTCGCCGAAGGAGGTGGGATCGAACTCCTTGGGAAGCCAGGGACCTTCCTTCAAATCAAAGGTATCGGTGTGGCTGGGGGCGCCGCTCATCATGACGAAGATGACGTTCTTGGCAGTGCCGATGGGGGAAACAGCGGCCTTGGCCACGGTCTCCATGGGCTTGGCGGGAAGGAGGTAATAACCGCCAACCGCAGAGCCAAGATGACGGAAGAAATTGCGCCGATTGAAGTGTGGGGCTTTCCAGAACCAGGTGCCCTTGATGCCCGACCAGTCTTTGCCGAAGCGGTCTTTACCCGCGGGCTGTTCACCGTAAATTTTATCCATGGTGCGTGCTCCTTTCCTTTAGTAGCTGAAGATGAACTCTTGTTTGTTCATCAACACCCAAGCCACGTCTTCAACGGCTGTATTCTTCGCGGCCTGCACGGTGCCGGCTTTGGCGAGGAAGGCCATCGACTTTGCTTTTTCGCTAACGGATGGACGGCGACCGAGGAAGCGGATAAACAGTTCTTCGGTCATCGCATCGGTGCTGGTGGACAGGGCGATGTTCTTGAGGTAGCTCGACGCGGCGACTTTGGCGCGAGAGGTGAGCACGCTGTTGTTCATCAGGTTGAGCTGCTGGAGGATGCTGCCGTCCTGCGAGCGGAATTGGTTGTCGCGATTGCCGCGCAGGAAGAGGCTCATGAAGTCGCGCACGGTGCCGTTGCTGCGGGGCTCGACCGGCTCCGGCATTTGCATGGCCCAGGAGACGGGATCGGCCCATCCTCCAATGGTGTATTTGCCCAGGACGTTGGTGGCAACCTGCATGGCGTCGTGGACTTCTTCGCCTTCCAGCCGTCTTGGATAGTGGCGGGCGAAAAGGGTGACGTAATCGAGCTTCCAGCCGTCGCCGTAATCGGAGCTGAGCTGGTAGGCGTTGGATTCAACCAGGAGGCGCATGAACTCGCGCATGTTGTAGTTATTGTCGATGAGCCAATCCGCGAGGCGCTCGAGGAGCTCGGGGTGGGTGGCCTGGAGTGTCCAATCGCCGGGCGGAGGGTTTTTGGGATCGAGCCGGGCGGGATCGAGCTGATCGACCGGATCGACCAAGCCCATGTTGAACATTTCTTTCCAGAGACGGTTGGCGAAGTTACGGGCGAACATGCGGTCTTTGGTGAGACGGTTGGCGTACATCGCGCGCCAGTCGCCGGTGGCGGGCTCCACGCTTTCCATGCGCCACACGGGCGATGCGGTGCGCTGGGTGCCGATCTGGACGCGGTTCGGGCGGTTGCCGAAGGTGGTGATCATGTTGTAGGTGCCGGTGGCGGCATCGCTAATGTCGGTGGAGTTGGGGTAGGCCGGATCCATGTTGCCGCGGTCCGCAAAGCGGATGCGCGAGAAGTAGGCCGACATTTGGAAGGCCTCCAGGCGGGTGGTTTGCTTGCCCCAGAGACTCAAAGTGTCGAGGTGGCGGCGACCGTCGTGGCAGAGCAGGCAATCGTAGTGAGCCATTCCCATGAAGGCGGTGGCGCTGCGGGCGAAGAGGGTGTCGTAGGTGTCTTCGATCGGGCCGCCAGGGGTGCGCCAGCGGTTCTCCCATGTACTGGGAGAGGCCTCGCCGCTAGCCTCGGTGTTGCCTTTAGCGGTGATGAGCTGGAAGACGATATCGCGAATGGATTTGCCTTGCGAGACGCTGGTGCCGAGCCAGGCGTGGAGGTTGTTGCGCGCACCTTGCTGCTGGCCGCGGTAAGAGTTGGTCTGGGCATTCTGGATCAGGTCACCCCACCACATGGTCCACTTGTCGGTGTATTCGCGGGAGTACAAGAGGCGGTCGATAAGTTCGGCGCGTTTGCGCTCGCCAGTGTCGGCCATGAAGGCGTTGTATTGCTCTAGGGAGGGGATGCGGCCGGTTAGATCGAGATAAGCCCGGCGGAGGAATTCTTCGTCCGTCGTCAAGCGCGCGCTAGCGACACCGGCGGAAGCCATTTTGGTGAAGATCGCGTCGTCGATGAAATTCTTTGGAGTGAGAGAGGAAGGATCGAGGTTGGACGAGGCGGCCGCGTTGTGGCCGGCTTTAAAGGAAGTGGCTCTGGCGCTAACGATCTCGCGGACGCGAGCTTCGCGGGCGACATACTCATCAGGGTTTGATTTATAAGTACAATTTGCGCCACCGGGATCGGTCAATGTGGCAATTTGATCTTGATCCTGGGCGATACCAACCGGCAAAAAACTGAGCGCCACGACCATAGCGAGCAGTTTTTGGGACGACAAGCTTCCCGAAGGAAGCAATTTATGGTGCATCTTAGTTCCCCGTTAAGGGCCTCCACTTGGCCCTAGTATAGCCAAGGTAAAGATTTTGTAAAGGCCAAATGGGGGACTAAGGCGATTTAGCGAAGGATCTTTGCCGCGAAGGCGTTGGGGGCACCGGGGGCATTGGGTCGGGCGGTGTCGTCGGTGGTGGGAAGGTCGATCGATGTCGTGTAGCCGGCCACAAAAATCGATTTGGCATTCGCCGGATCGAAGGCGATGGAGTTGATGACGTCGGTGGAGGTGCCGCCAAAGTAAGAGAGGTACTCGATTCCTTGAGCGCCGGAGACAGAACTGTTTATTACAGCGATGATGCCGTCGGCGAAGCCGGAGGCGGCGGACCGGCGATAGGCATCGCCCTCGTCGGCAATACCACTGCGGACGATCTGCCCGGCGTCTCGGGCGGCGCACAGACGCTTCGTCGCGGTGCCACCGACGCGTTCGTCATCTACTTCA
>JANXUM010000621.1 GCA_025356215.1 Bryobacter sp.
ATACCGCATCCCCGGTCCCCCCGCCAACCTGGACGAACTCCCCAAGGACGACGAGGACGATGAAGTTCGCCGTCGCTGAGGTCATCGCCACCGCCTTCTACGCGGGCTACACGCCCAAGGCCCCCGGCACGGTCGGCGCGCTCTTCGGCCTGTTGCTCATCTTCCTGCTCCATCGCTTTCTCTTCTTCATCGACATTCATCTGGCCATCGTCGCGGCTATCCTGACGATCGTCGGCGTCTGGGCCTCCAACGAGATGATCGACGCCTTGCAGATGAAAGACCCGCAGTGCGTGGTGATCGATGAAGTCGCCGGGCAAATGATCGCGTTTCTGGCCTGCGCCGGTTACGGCTGGCTCAACTTCGCCGCCGCCTTCGCCCTCTTCCGCCTCTTCGACATCTGGAAGCCCTTCCCGGTCAACATGCTGGAAAAACTCCCCCGAGGCTGGGGAGTTATGGCCGATGATGTCATGGCTGGCCTATACGCCGCGTTGGTCATCTACGTCGCCCGCAACTTCTTCAACGCGCCCATCTAGCCGCTTCGCGCCACTGCGGTAGCGATAGAGCGCCACGCCAAAAGTCGCGACTGGATTTGCGACGATCTGAACGTCCATTTCTGGCTCGCCTTCAGTCAACCTTGGCTATGGCGACGAACGCCGATTCACTCTGCTCGCGCCACTACTTGGAATTTAGGAAGCTACGGAAAGGACTGCTTTCCGCATCCAAGCGAGCCGGGAAATCAGCGTCAGGGCTGCTTTCAGGCGACGCGTTGCCCCGATGTTCGGAAGGGGCGGTTTCGGCTGGGCAGCTCTTTCTCGAGGCAGGAAGACGTTAACATTTGCAGGAAAGAGTTCTTCTATGGCACAGCTTGACTGGTCCCAATGCCCCGCTGTGGAAAGCATCGCCGGTAAGCGCAGCGGCGCGTGGGTGTTCAAGGACACCCGCATGCCAGTTGCCACCGTCTTCGAGAACCTGGAATCAGGGGCGACCATTGACGAGATCATGGAATGGTTTGACGTGACACGCGAACAGGTGACGGTCGTTCTTGAGTTTGCCGCCCGTAGCCTCGATGCACCCCCGCGCCCCTGATCCCGTTTCTCGTGAAACATCACGTCACCAAGGCGCGGGGCGCTGGGTGGGACCGGCTGACGAACGGCGAGCTTCTCAACGCCGCCGAAGCTCCGGGATTTGACCTTCTGGTGACAACGGACAAGAACATGCGCTACCAGCAAAACTTGTCGGGCCGGGTCATCTCGATTGTCGTTCTCGGGAACTCACAGTGGCGGACCGCCGTGAACCACGTTGAGGCGATCACTGCGGCGGTCGATGATGCCACACCCGGAAGCTATGCCGAAATTGACATCCCTCTGCCTCTCAAGAAGCCGTTTACGCGTTCCTGAAGCAAACGCGCCAAGTATCCCCGCAAACGGCGTCTGAGTCCAAGCGCCAATTCCACTGCGGCTGCCTGCGCCGGGTACGGTTGGCTCAACTTCGCCGCCGCCTTCCCGGTCAACAAGCGCGAAAAACTCCCCCGCGGCTTGGGCGTAATGGCGGACGACGTCATGGCTGGCCTCTACGCCGCCTTGGTCATCTACATCGCCCGCAACTTCTTCAACGCGCCCATCTAGCCGCTTGGCGCCACTGCGGTAGATTTACACTTCTGAGGCTCCTTCACTCTGTCTTGGCTAGCGCGGCGAACGCCGATTCACTCTGCCCGCCCCATCGGGTGGAGTTCCCTATCCCCACCTCTGTCAAAATAGAAATAGCCCCACCATGTCTCAAATTCGTATTGATCGCGTCCAGCCTCCCGCTGCCCTCCCCGGCGGCGAATTCACCATTCGCGGCGCCAACCTCTCCGGCGACCCGCGCTCGGAGATCCTCTTCGGCGACACCCCCGCCAACATGGTCATCGGATCCAGTTCCCTCGTAATCGCCCGCGTTCCCGACGCCCTCAGCTACGGCGACCTCACCCTGCGCAATGCCGAAGGCCCCTCCAACGCCTATCACTGCGCAATCGGTATCCAACTCGCCGACAGCCTCCACCCCGTCTCTAACCCCGCCTGCGATCCCGACGGCAACATCTACACCACCTTCTCCGGCAGCCGCGGCCAAAAGACCGCCGTCTCCGTCTACAAAATCGATCTCAACTACGATTGCCGCCCCCTCGCCAGCGACATCGTCAACGCCACCGGCCTCGCCTTCGGCCCCGATTCCAAGCTCTACGTCTCCTCCCGCAACGAGGGCACCATCCACAAGATCGCAAGCTCCGGCGATGTCTCCACCTTCGTAGAAGGCATGGGCGTCGCCACCGGCATCGTCTTCGATCCGGCCGGCAACCTCTACGTCGGAGACCGCTCCGGCACCATCTTCAAGATCGGCTCCGAAGGCGAGGTCTTCGTCTTCGCCACGCTCGAACCTTCCATCGCCGCCTACCATCTCGCCTTCGGCCCAGACTCTTACCTTTACGTCACTGGCCCTACCACTTCCAGTTTCGATTCCATCCAGCGCATCGCCCCCAATGGCGATATCGAGCCCTTCTTCCGCGGCCTCGGTCGCCCCCAAGGCCTCGCCTTCGATCACGCTGGCAATCTTTATGCCTCGGCCAGTCACGCGGGCCGCCGCGGTGTCGTGCGGATCGATCCCGAGCGCCAGGCCACTCACTTCCTCTCTGGTCACAACATCGTCGGCCTCTGCTTCCTCCCTTCGCGCTCCCTCGCCGTGGCCACCAACAATTCCATCTACCGCGTCGACGTCGACATCGAGGGACTCTGATGCACGCCGCCATCATCGCCGTCGGTAGCGAACTCCTCACCCACACCCGCACCGACACCAACTCGCTCTACCTCACCGAAAAGCTCAACGACATGGGTGTCGAGGTCATCCAAAAGATCATCGTCGGCGACCATCGCGGCGGCCTGGAGCAAGCCGTCCGCTTCGCCCTGCTCTCCGCTGATCTTCTGATCCTCACCGGCGGCCTCGGCCCCACCGAGGACGACCTCACGCGCGAAGCCGTCGCCGCCGCCATCGATCGCCCCATCGTCTTTAACCAACCCATTTGCGATTGGCTCGAAGCCCGCTTCAAATCCTTCGGCCGCACCATGGCTGAAATCAACAAGCGCCAAGCCTATCTCGTCGACGGAGCCGATGTCCTCCCCAACGGCCGCGGCACCGCGCCCGGCCAATGGCTCACTCTACCCGACGGCAAAATCATCGTCCTTCTCCCTGGCCCGCCCGGCGAAATGAAGCCGATGGCCACCGCTGAATTTTTTCCCCGCTTGGCCGCCATCCTCCCGCCCTTGGCCCTCGCCACGGCCACCTACCGCGTCGCGGGCATGGGGGAAAGCGATCTCGACGCTCTCATCGCGCCCATCTACAAACTCTACGAGCGCCCCGTCACCACAATCCTCGCCAAGGCCGGCGACATCACGATTCACCTTCGCACCCAAGCCACCTCGCAAGCCGAAGCGGATCAGCTCACGCAAGAACTCGGTGCCAAAATTCAAGCGGCCCTCGGCACTAAAATTTACTCGCAAGACGGCTCGCCGCTCGAAGCCGCCGTCCTCGCCCTCCTCGA
>JANXUM010000013.1 GCA_025356215.1 Bryobacter sp.
CTTGCCCCAGTGCGGCCGGCCGCCATAGTGCTTCATGAATCGGGAGACGCTGTCAGCGCCGCCGAAGTCTCCCGCCATCCCCTTTTTGACTTGGGCCGGGACTCTGGCTTGAATCAGAACCCAATGTACGAAGTAACTGCACCAACTTACTTTGATCGCCGCCGCTTTGTCGAATTGCCGATTCGTTGAAGCGTGAAAGTAGTCCAGAATGGTCTCTGGATATTCACGCCAACATACCGGCATAAAGCTCGCCTCGTAAAGGGCGATGGCTACAACAGAGTCCCGCTGCGACATGCCCGGAGTTTAGCGCAGACTAAGGACGGATCAAAAGCTTGCCGCGGGTTCGGCCGGCTTGGCTTGCGTTGAGCGCGGCCACGGCCTCGTCCAACGGATAGACCTTTTCGATCGCCAGCCGAAGCGCGCCTTGGTCCACCAAAGCGGCAATCTGCGACAACCGATCGCCAGATGGTTGAATACCGTAGACACGCGGCTGCGCTTGCACTGCGGCCAAGGCGTCGGCCGAAGGCAGGCCATAGGTTGTGGTGACATAGACGCCGCCTGGCCGGAGACTGGGCAGGGCGGCGGCGCCGCTTTCGGCACCCACACAATCGAGGATCAAATCGACGTCGCGGACCACGTCGACAGTGGATCGATTCGAATAGTCGATTGGCGCGGCGCCCAAATCGCGGATGAAGCTTTGATTCCGGGTCGATGCCGTCGCATAGACAGTGGCGCCGCTGTGGCGCGCCATCTGGATCGCGGCCGAGCCGACTCCACCCGCGCCGCCGAGAATCAATATCGTTTGACCAGCCTGCAATTGGCCATGCGTGAAGAGGCCATCCCAAGCCGTGATCGAAGCCACCGGGAGCGCCGCCGCCTCTTCCAGCGGGATCGACACCGGGGCCAGGGCGAGTTCGGCTTGGTCGAACAACAGATATTCAGCAAAGGCACCGCAGCGCATCAGGCTAGGGTAACCGAAGACTTTGTCACCAACCTGGAAGACGCTCACGCCCGCACCGGCTTCGGTAACGACGCCAGCCGCGTCGCAGCCCAACGTCAATGGCATGGAAAGTTGAAGGCTGCCCTGCAAATAGCCTTCGCGGATCTTCCAATCGACCGGATTGACGCTGGCCGCCGCCACGCGCACAATCACTTGCCCAGGGCCCGCAATGGGCATTGCTACTTCTTCGACGACCACTGATTCCGGTCCGCCGTAGCTGTGGATTCTAGCTGCTTTCACCCTCGGTAGGACTATGGCTTCGCAGGTTTCGATCCATTTTCTTTGGGGATAGAGCGCTCCAGGCTGTTAGGTTCCTTGGGCTTGGCGGGGGCCTTGGGCGCGGCCTCTTTGGCGGGGCTGTCCTTTGAGGGCGTCTCAGTTACTAAGTCGGTGGCAAGCGGTTCGGGCGTGTCGAAGGTGATCGACGTGTCGGAACCGAACTTGCGATAGTTGCGGAACTCAATGTCATTGCGCATCATCAGCCGTCCTTCGCGCATGCGCATTTCCGCGCGCAGGGGCAGCAGAAAGGTAACGCCGCTGATCTCGGTGTAGTCGTAATCCAACTGGTTCTTGGCGGTCTGGATTGGGAAGCTGGACGGAATGTCGATGGCTTCCATTGTCACTCGTGAGATCAAGCCGTTTTGCGCATCGGCGTAGACCAGGCCGGTATAGGCAGGGCGGATCGTCATCGATTTCTCGTAGGTGATGCCCCATTGCGAATGCGACTGAAGCACCGAATACCGGATGACGTGCTGCCTTCGGCCGCGTAGCGTTGCCCAACGTTCCCAGGTGAAACTCGCTTCTGTAACCGGCTCAAAGATCTCGCGCAGCATCGATCCAAATTCGCCCGTCGAAGAAGCTCCACCCAGTTTGTCCCAATCGATATCTTTGTATTGGTTGTTGAGGAAGAGGACCTTCTTCTCCTCTTTATGCTGAAAGTAACTCAGCTTGGCCGTAATGGTGTCCGCAGCCACCCAGTATTCGAGGCCGTTGGGATCGTAGAAGCGCCGGGTCACCTGTGTACACAGAAAGTCTGGCAACTGCTTGTCGTAGTTCATGGCGTAGTCGCGCAGAGTCTCAACCAGCTTCGCCTGCTCGGCGGCCGAGGGCGGCGGGATGAGCTTGGCGACCGGCTGCTCCACGGGCTCGTTGATTTTCGCAGCGGGTAGGGAAGCCGTAGCCGCCACCATTGCCTGCAACTGCTCGTAGGTCTTGGGGCCCATGCCGCTGGCCAGCAGGTCCTCGACCTTAGCGGGGGGGAGCTTTTCGGTGAGAGTCACCTTCTTCAAGTACACGGCAACCTGCGCGTCGGGATGCTTGAGCTTTACCGAACTTTTCACAAAGCTCACCAACTGGTCAACGCTCAACTTGATTTGGGCATTGAGGCTCATCGAGCAAAGTAGAACCAGCGCCGCCAAACACTTCATATCTATAGGATACGGTGCGGCGGACCGGGGCGTTTCACGAGCCTGGGTTTAAAGGCTTTTTTGGAGTTGGAGGTTTACCGTACCGATGTAGAAACGCAAAGCAACGCGGATCTGTACCGGCACGCGGGCGGCGTCATCGCTGAACCAAATATGAAGACGCGCCTTGCGGGCGTAGAGCACACCATCGAACAGGTAGGCCTCGCAGCGGATAGTTTTGAATTCGCCGGCTGGGGTCTTGACGGTCTCTCGCGCCTGCACCTCAATTCGCGCGTTTACAAGCTTCTTACCGTCGCTCATGGGGACGGTAAGCGTGTTGCCGGGTTCGAGCTTGATCCGGCGCAACTCAATCAGCGCCCCGATGATGTCAAAGACGCAGCCCTGGATCTCGGTTTCTTTCGCAACAGTCTTGTTCAGGATCAGATCCCGTTCCTGATAGTCGGCCTTGTTCTTGACGCGATCGTAAGCGACGGTGGTTTCACGCCTCCGGACGCCTTCTTCCGCCCTCATAAGCGTGGAAAGAACGCAGCCCCGCTCATCGAGATTCGTGGAGTAATCGTCCTTGACCGGGAAGAGCTTGTTGACCAAACCTTCGCTCTCGAGATGGATATTGGCTTGGCCGCCTTTGGATTGAGCGGGATTCCACTTCAGGTAAGCCTTACCCGCGTCGACGAGCCGCCACTCAACCCGGTATTCGAGGTTGAGTGGCTTGTCTTGGCCTTGGAGCAGGAGAGCGGCCAAACTCCAAGCGGTTATGATCTTTCGCAAGGGGTTAGTGTAACGCGTCCCAGGACTCTAGTGATGAGCGGGTGCTTCGTGTCCGGTGGGTGCGGGGGCCTTTGGAGGCTCAGGCGGCTTGCCGGCTGCGTCATTCAGGCTTGGCAGCGCGAACTGGTCGACTGGACCCTTGTAGCTTGCCGGGCGGGAATCGAACCGAGAATCGGCATCGATCATGCAGAAGCCCAGGAAGACTGCGAGGAACAAAAGCGTACTGACGAAGATAAGGCCATTGATGGGTTTGTCGTCCTTGAGGTGCATGAAGAACAGAGCCACCAGGCTGGCCTTGATCGTGGCAATCGTCATGGCGATCACTACGTTGGCCGCCGAGGAACCGAAGTTGACCTGCGATGCCGTCACTGTAACGACCGTGAGTACGAGAAGCACCAGCAAGATGTAAAGATAGCCTTTCCAACTGTGCTCGTGGGTGTGCTCGCCGGCGTGATCGATCGTTTCGCTATGAGTGCTCATGAGTGTCTCGATTTCTTTCTTTAGCTAATGAGATACAACAGGGGGAACAGGTAGATCCAGATTAAATCGACCAAGTGCCAATAGAGGCCGATCAGGTCAACCGGCGTGAAGTAGGAGCTGTTGTAGTCGCCCTTGATCGACCGGATGATCAGGTATGTGATTGCGCCCATGCCGCCCAAAACGTGGAAGCCGTGCAACCCGGTCATCATGAAGTAGAA
>JANXUM010000050.1 GCA_025356215.1 Bryobacter sp.
ACCCGCTTTGAGGAGCGCTTGTTCATTCTCGAATTCAGCTACCACCCCCCACAACTCTTTGGGTGCGTTGGGGTCGAAGAGACTCTTCAATCCCTTTAAGTCAATGAAAGCCATTGCTTATGCCCTCACCTTCATGATTTCGTCGCGCCGGTCGGCCATCTGGGCCTCAACTTCTTCCGGCAAATTGCGGTGCTTGTCGGCTGCCAACACACCCTTGACCTCGGAGATCGCGATCATCGGAATGAAGCGAACGAAGAGCAGAAACAAGGTCATGAACAGGCCGAAGGTTCCGATAAAGGTGCAGATATCGACGTAGGTGGGGCGAAAGTAGCCCCAACTGGACGGCAGGAAGTCGCGGTGCAAGCTGGTTACGATGATCACGAAACGCTCAAACCACATGCCGATGTTGATGAAGATCGAGATCACAAACATGAACGGGATGTTAGTGCGCAGCTTCTTGAACCAGAAGAACTGCGGCGAAATCACGTTGCAGGAAATCATCGTCCAGTAGGCCCACCAGTAGGGTCCGGTTGCGCGGTTGATAAACGCAAAGCGTTCATACGGGTTACCGGAATACCAGGCGATGAAGAATTCGGTGCCGTAGGCGTAGCCCACAATGGTGCCGGTGGTGAGCATGATCTTGTTCATGTTCTCAAAGTGCTTGATCGTGATCAGGTGCTCCAGATCGAAGCACTTTCGGAACACAACCAGAAGCGTCATCACCATGGCGAAGCCGGAGAAAACGGCGCCCGCGACGAAGTAGGGCGGGAAGATCGTGGTGTGCCAGCCAGGGAGAACCGACACGGCAAAGTCGAAGCTGACGATCGTGTGCACGCTCAGCACGAGAGGGGTCGACAAGCCGGCCAGCAACATGTAGGCCATTTCGTAGTTGTTCCAATGTACGGCAGACCCGCGCCAGCCCAGAGCAAAGAATCCGTAAATCTTGGCACGGAAACCGGTGGCGCGATCCCGCACTGTGGCTAGATCGGGAATTAAACCGACATACCAGAACAGCAGCGAGACTGTACCGTAGGTGGAGATCGCGAACACGTCCCAAAGAAGCGGCGAACGAAAGTTTTGCCACATGTTGAGATCGGTGTTTGGGATTGGGAACAGCCAGTAGGCTCGCCAGACGCGGCCAACGTGGAAGACCGGATAGATGCCCGCGCAAGCCACAGCAAATAGCGTCATGGCTTCAGCGGCGCGGTTGATCGACGTGCGCCACTTTTGGCGAAAGAGAAATAGAATTGCCGAGATCAAGGTGCCGGCGTGGCCGATGCCGATCCAGAACACGAAGTTGGTGATGTCCCAGGCCCAACCGATCGGTGAGTTGTTGCCCCAGACGCCGACACCGGTCATCACCTGGTATCCCAGCATGCCAAAGAGCATCGACATGATCAGGAAGCTAATTCCGAAGGCGATCCACCAAGCCATTGGCGTCTTAACTTCGACAATGCTGACAACGTCTTCCGTAACTTCTTTGTAGCCCGTTCGCCGAATGCCCTTGTCGAGCACCATGCGCGGCGAGATTGCGTCGAGGTCGGAGTTGCTTAGTACTTGATTTGCCATGGTCATTTACTCCTTAACGAGCCGCCGCCGGCTTCTTCTCTGCGGTTAGTTCTGGATTCGGGTTGCGCAGCTTGGCGAGGTAGGTGGTACGCGGACGCACGTTTAACTCGGCCAGCAACGCGTAATTGCGGCTGGTCGCCTTCAACTTGGACACCATAGAGTTTGGGTCGTTGATGTTGCCGAACTGGATCGAGTCCGAGGGGCAGGTCTGCTGGCAAGCGGTGACAATGTCACCCTCGCGCACCGCGCGCCGGCCGGCGGGGTCGGTCTTCGCGTTGATTTTGCCTTCAACAATGCGCTGCGTGCAGTAAGTGCACTTTTCCATGATGCCGCGCATGCGAACCGTAACATCGGGGTTCGATCCGAGGCTCTCGATTTCAGTCTTGCCCTTGTTCCAGTTCAAGTAATTGAACTTACGAACCTTGTACGGGCAGTTGTTCATGCAGTAGCGGGTTCCGACGCAGCGATTGTAGGCCATGTCGTTCAAACCCTCGGGGGAGTGAACTGTGGCCGCCACCGGGCAGACGCTCTCGCAAGGGGCGTTCTCGCACTGCTGGCAGTTGAGCGGTTGGACGGCGATCTGCGCTTCGTCTTCGTCGCCGACGTAGTAGCGGTCGAGACGAATCCAGTGCATTTCGCGGCCCATCGCAACAAACTTCTTGCCCACCATCGGGATGTTGTTCTCGGCAAAACAAGCCACGAGACACGCATTGCAGCCCGTGCAGGTATTGAGGTCAATCGTCATGCCCCATTGGTTGCCCTTGTCGTAGGCCCAGTCTGGGAACAAGCTGTCCAACTGCGGACCCTCCACCTCTTGAGCGAACTTGGGTTCTTTGGCGAATTCCTCGAGTGTCGTTTCGCGGACAATCGGGCGGTCGTGCTGGCGGTCGCCTTCTTCGTCGTCCTGCGTCCGCACGAGCATGTAATTCTTAGCTGCCTTGGCAACGCTGACCCCACCGGCGTAACCCATGGTGGCGCTGCTGCGAAGCTTGTAGGCGTTGAAGCCCGCGCCCTTGCCGACGCGACCGACTTTTTCTCGTCCATAGCCGAGCGAGATCCCCAACACGCCGTCCGCCTGACCAGGCATGACGACCACGGCGGCGTCGATCGTCGCCCCGCCCACCGTCAAAGTCACCATGTCGCCCGGTTCGGCAATGTATCCCATACCGGCCTTCAGGCTGTCGGCAGTCTTCTTGGACATCGTCACGCAGTTGTCCCAAACCACCTTGGTGAGGGGATCGGGCAACTCCACCAGCCAGGCGTTATTGGCAAAACGTCCGTCATAGACGCCAACCGCCTGCTGGAAGACAATCTCGTTGCCGCTGCTGGCCGAAGGCACCGGCATTGCCGCGACCTTTTTGACGTCCACAGCCGCTTTCAACGGAGCGAAGGCCGTGCCCTCGATCATGCCGTCGTGCAGAATCTTCTTCCAGAATTTTTCTTTGTCGCCACTCGCGGTTGCCGTCCATTGGCTCTTGACCAGGTCGTAACTGCGGGCCACCGGCAGTCCAGCCAGTTCAGCCAATACTTCGGTGGGAGTCTTGCCGCCATAGAGCGGCGCAATCAGTGGCTGCTGAATCGAAGCCGTGCCGTCGCTCGATCGGGCGTCGCCCCAAGCCTCGAGAAAGTGCGCTTGCGGCAAGCACCACTGCGCCAGCGTGGCGGTCTCGTCGTGTTCCATCCCCAGATGGATAAGCGTTTTCACTTTCTTGGCACCGTCGGCAAAGTTCAAGTCGCTGGGCATCGTGTAGGCGGGATTTGTGCCCAACACGACAAGCGTCGAAATCTGTCCACCGGCCAGCGCCGTTCCCAAGGCCTTGAGCGCATCCACCTGCGGCTCGTTCAAAGGTGCCTGCAATGTCACCGTCGCGCCGATATTTCCCAGCGCTTGATTGATCGCCAACGCCAAGGCGTGAACGATGGGTGCCTGCCGGGGGCCAGCGCAAACTACACTCTTACCCGCGTTCTTTTTGAGGTCTTTGACAACGGCAGCAGCGAATTTCTTGCGCCCCTCGCCCTCTACTTTGGCCTCACCGGTCTCCTGAACAAGCTTCAGAATGTCTGCCGCAAAGCCAGCCACTTCGCTCGGCTTCAGGCGCAGGCGGTTGTCCGCCATACCGCCAGTGAGGGTGTAGGTTCCCTCCACCACGTACAGGCGATTCATCTCGTCGCCCGCGTTCATCACTCTGCGCTTCTTGCTGAACTGCTTGGTCGGCAGGACCGTTGTCGCGTCGGCACCCAGGAAGTCGCAATCGAGCGAAAGCACCACATTGGCCTTGTCGTAGGAGGCGACCATCTCACCCATCGCGCCGGTGGCCAGCTGCGCGCCCAGCACCGCGTTGTCGCTATTTAAGGACTCCCAGTGCAGCCAAAGAGCCTTCGGCCACTTCTTCTTTGCCGCCGCCACGGTTGCGCGGAAAGTATCTCCGGCGTTGCGCTCCGTAATAAACGCCAGCCCCGCCCCGTCGCCCAAGGTGCCAAAGTGCGTTTTGGCAAACGTGCTAAAGGCCTCCCAGTTGGAGGCCGAGCCGTCTTTCATCACAAAGCTACAACGATCTGGATCGTACAGGCTCAACAAGCTGCCCTGAGCGTAGACGTTCGCCGCACCTTTGGAGGTTGGGTGCACCGGGTTGCCCTCGGCCTTGGTGGGACGACCGTCGTTGGACTCGATCCGCAAGCCTTGGCCCACTCCGCCCAAGTTGAAAACCGTGTTGTAGTAGAGCGGCTTCCCCGGGATCAAATCCTCAACGCCCTTGGCAAAGCTAACGATGTTCTGCACCGGCCGACGGCAACTGACCATGCCAGCCAAGCCCGCGCCAGCCGCCATGATCTTGAGAATATCGCGCCGGCTGTTGCTATCGAGTTCATCTCCGCCTGCTACCGGCAATCCATCCGACCAACCGCGAAACTCATCCGTCTGGCCCAACTGGTCCAGCGGCATCCGCGTCTTTTTAACATTGCTAATTTGAACGAGACTCATTGTGCTCTATCCTTTTCCCGTTCCGCCCCTAGCGGTGGCATCCGCCGCAGTTTACCGGCGGGTTGATGCCTTTGGCCTTCACGATTTCCAGTCCGATTTCGGTCGCGGTCTTGCCCGCCGGCGGCTCCCAATCGAGCTTCGTTACCAGTTCGGCGGGCCGTAGGTTCGGCGCGGGATTGCGATGGCACTCCAAGCACCAACCCATGTTCAAAGGCTTCACCTGCGTCACTTCCACCATCTGGTCGACGCGTCCGTGGCAACTGACGCAGCTCACACCGGCGGTTACGTGCGAAGAATGATTAAAATAGGCGTAGTCCGGTAGCGCATGAATCTTGACCCACTTCACCGGTTCGCCAGTGGCGTAGCTGGCGCGGATCGGGGCCAGCGCCGCCGAGTCCGTCTTGACGCGCGTATGGCAATTCATGCAGGTCTCGGTTGAAGGAACTGCGGCATGCCCCGCCTTCATCACCGTGTTGTGGCAGTAATAACAATCCATGCCCATATTTCCAGCGTGCAGCTTGTGGCTATACGGTACCGGTTGTTCGGGCCGATAGCCCGTATCCAACACCACTGGCAAAGAAAAATAGGTATAGGCGGCTACACCAGTCAAGATCGAAATTCCCAAGAACGCGCCAATGGCGCGCACGATAAAGTCTAACGACTTGGGGAAGATTGGCTTCATTCGGCTTCCTCGAAACTATTCCAGACCAATTTTGTCCTGCTTTCTCACCACTGGATTGCGACTAACCCGCGTCTTTGGAGACACTTGGCCCGGATACCTCTAAACCCTAACTATACGCCCATCGATTCCCGCAGGGCAAGAGCTATTCTACTCAGGACGGAAATTTTCCTGTAAAACAAGAATTCCGCTTCTCTGGCGTGTCATATGCTCTTATCGGAGAAGGTACGGCGAAACCATAGATAATCTCAGATTTTTTCAGTAGAATATCGAGATTCGCCGCTTGAGCCAACTCGCGCCCGGTTTCTGGATTGCGATTCTGTACCTATTGATCCGGGTGGCCCTCTGGCCGCTTGTGCCCGTTCCGGAGGCGGCCATACACGACGAGTTCAGTTATCTGCTTGCCGCGGACACCTTCGCCCATGGGCGCCTGGCCAATCCTGTTCATCCGATGGGCGCATTCTTCGAGTCGCCGCATATCTTCATCTCGCCCCGCTACATGAGCATGTACCAGCCGGGCATGGGGGCGTTGTTGGCGGTCGGCCAGCTTCTCTTTGGGGAACCGTACCTCGGCGTGGTGCTGGCAATGGCCGTTCTTTGTGCCGCGCTATCTCAAATGCTCTTAGCCTGGACCAATCGCAAGTGGGCGCTCATCGGCGGGGCGGCCGCCTGCATTGTCTTTCAACCGGGCATGGATTGGGCGACGTCCTACATGGGCGGAGAGATCGCCGCCATCGCCGCAGCCATCGCCCTAACCGCCGTAGGCCACATCCGCCGGCGGCGGGCGCTTTGGGGCCTGCCGCACTTTTCCATTGCCGCCGCTTTATTCCTCTTCTCGCGCCCCTTTGAAGGCGCTTTCTTTTTGACGGCCATTCTTGGCGTAGCTCTGTGCGCCGGTGTGCGGCGTCTGCCGCTCGGCCCCATCTTGTGGTCCAATATCCCGATTTTGGGCGGCGCGGTGGCTTTCCAACTGTATTTCAACTTTCGCGGTACCGGTTCGCTGTGGCTGGTCCCCTACCTGCTTCATGATCAGATGTACAGCACCTTCCGCATCTTTTGGTTCCTTCCGCTACACGCCGCCCACGTCTATGGCCACGCGAGGCTCGAAGCCCAACATGGCCTTGAAGGTTTCGAGGTATCCCGATGGGCCGCCTGGCAAGGGCTTTCTGCCCCGCTTCTGTTTTACCGTCTAGTCAAAAACATCTTTCTAGTTGGCATTTTTTCCTGGCTCAAATTGCCGATCGCGGTCCCGTTTCTCGGCGGCCTGGTTGCTGCCTTCTTTCGCGACGCTAAGGTGAGGATCGTGGCGATCGTGGCGCTATCTTCGGCCTTTCCGCTCCTTTTGATCACCTTCCATGCCTCGCACTACGCCGCGCCGCTGATCGCAAGTCTATTTCTGCTGGCGGGCCTGACTCTCAGGCGGCTGTATCTGTTCAGAATTAACCAATTCGCGGCTGGCAAACCGACCGCGATCATAATTCTGATCGCACTTTGCCTCCAAACCGCGTTGGCCGTCTTCGATCTTCACGACAAACTGACAGACCCACTCGCGCCGCCTAGCCGGGTGGCGCTGATCCAACAGTTGGAAGCCCAACCCGGCCAGCACTTGGTTGTCGTCCGTTACCCCAATGGAGGCACGTGGTATGTTTTCCAGGAATGGGTGTACAACGCGGCCGACCCCGACTTGAGCCGTGTGGTCTTTGCCCATGACCTAGGAGCGGAGCGCTCGGCGGAGCTACGCGCCTACTACAAAGGCCGCCGGGCTTGGCTGCTTGAGTTCTCACCCGACCGTTCTTACACTCTTAATCCTCTGTGACTACTTTTGGACCGAAATTCCTTACTTTTTTTCCCGATCCCGCTCCCAAAATCATTTGGCGCGCTGATTGCACCCACCCCCACCATGAAGCTCACCAATTTATCCCTCGCCGCGCTGACATTAGCCCTGGCGTTTAGCCCACTTGCCCAGGCCGACGTATGGAACAAGAAAACCACGATTACCACCAACGCGCCCCTTCAGATCCCGGGTAAGGTTTTACCCGCTGGCAAATACGTTTTACGGCTCGTTGAATCCCTTTCCAATCGCCACATCGTGCAAGTCATGAATGAGACTGAGGACAAGGTGGAAGCCACACTGATCGCGATCCCCAACTACCGCCTGCAGCCCACGGGCGAGACGCGCTTCGGATTCTGGGAAACCCCGGCCGGAACCACCCCCGCGCTACGTTCGTGGTTCTACCCCGGCGATAACTTTGGACAGGAATTCGCTTACCCCAAGTCCTTCGCCGCGACTCTTACGGCTGTCAACAAAGAGACCGTGCCGACCTTGAACGACGACGCTGACGCCGCCGCCCAGCGCGCCGCCGCACGCATCGCCGCCAATCAACCCGTATCGGAGCCCGCAGCCGCCGCAGCCGTCGAAGTGGCTAAAGTGGAGCCCACCCCCGAGCCGGTTGCCGCGCCCGCCGTCGTCGAACCCACGCCCGCACCCGTCGCGGCGACCGCATCCAGCAATTCCGCGTCCAGCAATTCCGGCAACGGCGCAACGGAACAAAGCGCGACTCCCGCGCCGATGGCTACCACGTTGCCGAAAACCGGTTCCAGTCTGCCCCTCGCCGCACTCGGCGGTCTGATGCTGCTGGTCTCCGGACTTGGATTGAATCTGATCTCACGCCGCTAATGTCCATGCTCAAGTTGCTTCCTCTGCTGCTAGTCGCCTTTCGGCAGGAAGACAACTTTCGCCTGCACGCCGGGGTAGACCTCGTCCTGCTCG
>JANXUM010000267.1 GCA_025356215.1 Bryobacter sp.
ATTCGATCTTGTCCAAAGTCCAGTCGGGCTTGAGTTGTTTGGGCAGGTCGAAGACCGGTTTGGCTTTGTCGGTGAGGGCGTCGGCGCGCCCGCCGAGTTTGCCTCGGAGGGCCACCATCTCATGGTCGAGCGCGGCCCAGCGGGATTCATCGCTCTTGGCCGGCAAGAACATCACGGGCGGAGTGTCGCTGATATTGCCGTCCAAGGGCCGCTGCAGGGTATTGCGAAAGAAGGCCGCCATCGAGTAAAAATCTTTCTGCGTAATTGGGTCGAACTTGTGGTCGTGGCAAGTGGCGCAGCCCACCGTCAGACCCATAAATACGGTGCTGGTGGTGTCGACGCGATCCTTGGCGTACATCACGGCCACCTCATCCTCAATGACACCGCCCTCGTTGGTGGTGACGTTATTGCGATGGAAGCCGGAGGCGATCTGTTGATCGAGCGTCGCGTTGGGCAGCAAGTCACCCGCGATCTGATCGAGCACGAATCGATCGAAACGCATGTTCTTGTTAAACGCCTGGATGACCCAGTCGCGATAGAGCCACATCTCGCGGTAGTTGTCGATGTGTAAGCCGTGGGTGTCGGCGTAGCGCGCGGCGTCCAGCCAGTAGCGGGCGCGATGTTCGCCATAGTGGGGAGAAGCGAGCAGGCGGTCGACGTAACGCTCATAAGCGCCGTCGGCCTGGTCTTTCAAGAAGACGTCCACTTCGGCTTCACTGGGCGGTAAGCCAGTGGCGTCCAGCGAAGCGCGACGGGCCAGGACTCGGCGACCGGCTTCGGCTGCGGGCGTAATCGATTCACGCTCCAGGCGGGCGAGGATGAAGCGATCAATTTCGTTCCGGGGCCACGCGGTGTTTTTCACAACCGGGGGAACGGCCTTCACCGGCGGAGCAAAAGCCCAATGCTCTTGCCAATCCGCGCCCTGCTCCACCCAACGCTTCAATGTATCGATTTGCGCGGCGGTGAGAGTTTTATGCGCGGCGGGAGGCGGCATACGCATCGCGGTCTTTTCGTGCAGGATCCGCTTTAAGATCAAGCTTTGCGAGACGTCGCCGGGAACGATCGGTGTGCCGTTCTTGCGGGCGCGAAAGGCGTCGGCCTTCACGTCCAGCCGCAGACCGCCCATGCGCGTATCCTTATCGGGACCATGGCAGTGGAAACAACTGTCACTTAAGATCGGCCGCACCTCGCTGCGAAAATCCACGCGCGTGGCCGCGTGCAACGACAGGCCCAGTAGGAAAACCAATACAAGCTTCATGTCAGTGCTCATCTTATCGCGACCAATTATTCCGTAGACTAAAGGCAGCCGTTCACGATGAAGTTTCTAGCCACCATTGCAATTGCCGCGCTATCGCTTTTTGCCGACAGCAAGATCTCCAGCCACCCGCGCGTGCGTCAGGCCGAACGGCTGGTGAGCGAAGGCCGCGCCGCCATCTCGGCCGGCAACGGCGCCGAGGCCCGGGCGCTTTTCGATCAGGCCATCGACCATTTGCTGGAGACACCGGCCGACGACAAGGATCGCGAGGCGCTGGATCGCTACATTCAAAATCTGGCCGAGCAGATCTACGCGATGGATCTGGAGTCTCTGGGCGCTGCGCGCAGTCTCGATGAAGTGCGCTTCGACAAATCGCCACTCGATGAAATTCGCGAGCTTACCTTTCCGGTTGACCCGCGCATGAAGAGCAAGGTTCAGCAGGAGTTGCAAGCCACATCTTCTCAGTTGCCGCTGGTTGTCAACGATACTGTGCTCGGCTATATCAATTACTTCGCCAACGGCAAGGGCCGCAAGACGCTCGAGTACGCGCTGAAGCGATCAGGTAAATACCGTCCAATGATCTTCCGCATTCTGGCCGAGGAAGGCGTGCCCCCCGAGTTGATTTATCTGGCGCAGGCCGAGTCGGGGTTTCTGCCCCGCGCCGTTTCTTACAAGGCGGCCGTCGGCATGTGGCAGTTCATCAAAGAGACCGGCAGGAACTACGGCCTGACACAAAGCCCCTGGACCGACGACCGTCTCGATCCTGAACGCGCCACTCGTGCCGCCGCCAAGCATCTTCGCGATCTCTATGGAGAACTTGGCGACTGGCATTTGGCGTTGGCCGCTTATAACTGCGGCCAAGGCTGCGTCGATCGCGCCGTTCAAAAGACCGCTTATGCCGATTACTGGGAGTTGAGAAATCGTCACGCGGTGCCGATCGAAACGACGAACTATGTGCCGATCATTTTGGCCCTGACGATCATCATGAAGAATCCGGCCGACTATGGGTTGGCCAATCTTGAGATGGAGACGCCGCTGGAATATGACACGGTGGAGGTCTACTCGAATACCAGCCTGCAATTGGTGGCCGACGCGGCGCAAGTGGCAATCACGACGGTGACGGACTTGAATCCGGCGATCCTCCATAACCTTGCACCCGCCGGATACTTCCTGCGCTTGCCGAAAGGCAGTTCTGCCGACGTCACCGCAGCACTCAATCTGGTGCCGGCGGACAAGCGCGATACTTGGCGATTGCATCGCGTGCAGGATGGCGAGACGCCTGAGCTGATTGCACGGCAGTATCACATCACGCCGGTCGCCTTCACGCAGGCCAATCCGAATTTTGCTGGCGCCGCCTTTGCCGCCGTGCCGCAACTGACGCCCAAGCCCAAACCAACCAAAGTAGTGACCAAGCGAATTGGCGCGACGCGCGCGACTCCGACACGGGTTACCAAGTCCGGTGTGCGGCCCACGGCGGTTAAGAAATCAGCCACGCGGCCCACAGCCGCCCGCCCAACCAGTACCGGTAAGAAATCGATCAAGACCACGCCCGTTAAGCGTTAGGGCTTGTACTCCATGACTCGATTTCCATGCCAGGGCCCGAGGGTGAACCGGAGTCTTTCCACGCGACGGCCAAGCGCCGCCGGATCCTCATAAACCAATGTGGGCCGGCCTCCAATATCGCGTGTGTAGATGAGCGTGAAGTTGGCCTGCGCTACCCGCTGTAAGCGCAAAGTACCCAGCCGACGGCTCCATCCGTCTATCGCGACGTAGCGTACCGGCACGCGCCGGAGATCCGCCAAAAGCGCGGCATCATCGGAATAGATTTCCCTGTAGCCCTGGCCGTTCGCGTTTTGCTGGCTCAGGAGTTTTGTGCCGCGGATGACAAAATCCTTGCGCAGCGGGTCTCGCGAAAGATGATCGACAAGCAGGGCTCCTTCTCCGATGGCGTCGCTAGCCACCAGCACAGCCACTCCAGACGGGCTGGGCGGAAGGGCCGCGTCGACGTCGCGGTATCCGTTACGTAGATGCGGGGTGAATTTGTTTCCACTCGATTGCGACACCAGAATGCAAATCGGAATCAATGCGACGGCGCTCACCCACAGCGGAGAGCGAAACAATAGGACGAGCCCTCCCACCGCCAGCGGCACGGCAAGCGCAAGCATTGGCAAGAGAACCCGGTCTTCAAAGGAGAGGCCGCTGACAACCAGGAAAATCACGGTACTCAGGCAAAACGTCACACAGACCGCCCATCGGCCGCGACGTTGCACACGCCACGCGCCAGCGGCACCCAAAAGCATCAAGCCCCAAAAGAGCGGTGGCACCGCGCTCATAATTCCCAGTAACAACTTGGAGCGCCCCCACAAAACCGATACCTCGGCGCCCATGACCAAATTTTCCAATGGATAGGAGCTCTGTAACTTCTGTGCGATCAGGTAAAACGGCGCGCTCAAGCAAGTTGTCATTAGCAGAGACAACCAAAATTGGGGCCGGCGGTATAGGTTCCATGCCCCGGCCAGCGCAGGTGCGGCAAAGGCGGCCATCAACAGCACCCACGCGTTGCCCTTGGTCAGAATCGCCAGCGCCGCCAACGCGGAAAAACACAGGGCATCTTGCCGCCGGCCTAGCTCAATGAAACGCGCCCAACTGAACATCGCCGCCAAGCACAGGACGGCCACCAGTCCGTCGGCCAAAACCCAGGCACCGCAAACCTGAACAACGGGGACCATGGCCAACGACGCCACCGCTCCGATTGCCAGAATCCAGTTGGTGTCCGCAGCAACCCAGGCTCCTACGCCAATCAGGAGTAGCGCCAGGAACGCCAAGCTCAGTGCGCGGGCGGCTTGAATCGATTCCCCGAAAACTGTGAACCACGCGGCCTCAACCACGTAGAACACGGGCGGCCAATGTCCGATCAAAACCTTTGGATAGTGCGTGTAGAAATTTGAGGCAAAGTCTATCGGGTGCGTCCATGCCGATGGCGTGGAGAGGAAGTCTTTCATCATCACGCCGGTCGTGAAGTGTGCGGACTCGTCCGGATGCCCGACGAGATCCTCACCCCAAACGGCGCGCTCCACTTCGTACACGCCCCCGCCCGCAAGGCCCAACCAAAGAGTCGCCGCGACCAGCAGCGCCCACCTCAGGACTGCTTGAGTAGCCAATCGGTAAACTCGCCTTCGCCGTGCACATCGGTTAAACGCTGATCGCGGCCCTGAAAGCGATAGGTCACCTTTGTATGATCGAGGCCGAGCAACCGGAATATAGAAGCGTGCATGTCGTGAACGCTCTTACGCTCCTCCACCGCCCGCAGTCCAAATTCATCGGTTGCTCCCAGCGCTCTCCCGCCTTGAATGCCCGCCCCCGCCATCCACATCGAGAAGCCGTAAGGATGATGGTCCCGTCCGTTTTTGCCCTCGGCTAGCGGAGTCCGGCCAAACTCGGTTGACCAAACGACCAGCGTAGAATCGAGCATGCCTTTGCCTTCAAGATCAGCCAGAAGTCCGGCGATCGGTAAGTCGCTCTTCTTCGCCATCTTATTGTGGCTGCCCAGTAAGTCGTTGTGGGCGTCGTCCCAATCGTCGCCAAGATTCGTGCCCGAGTAGAGTTGCACAAAACGCACGCCGCGCTCCACCAGCCGCCGCGCCAGCAGACACTTGCGGCCAAAATCGTCGGTCATCGGTTCGCCGATTCCGTAGAGCTTTTTCGTTGCGTCGCTTTCCTTGCCCAAGTCGACAACCTCAGGCGCCTCCGCTTGCATGCGATAGGCGAGTTCGTAGGCCGAGATGCGGGCATCGAGAGTGGAATCTTCCTCTCGGCTGGCAAAGTGCTTGCGATTCATTCGCGTGATCAGGTCCAGCGTCTCGCGCTGAGCCTCGTCGCTAACACCTTCGGGTGAAGCCAAATGCAATACCGGGCTCTTACCAGCGCGAAACACCGTGCCTTGGTAAACGGCGGGCAAGAAGCCACTACCGTAGGCACCTGCACCGCTCTTCATCGCGCCGTCGCTCATCACGACATATGAGGGCAGATTCTTGTTCTCACTGCCCAGGCCATAGACGGACCAAGCTCCCAGCGATGGCTTACCAGGAAACTGGCTTCCACTGGCGCGGAGGTAAATTGCCGGGGCGTGATCGAAGGCATCGCCGTAGCAACTGCGGACGACGGCCAACTTGTCGGCGTGCTTGCGGACCTCGGGATAGAGGTCGCTGATCTCGAGGCCGTTTTTGCCGCCGCGACGGAACTCCCATGGGCTGCCGCGCATCAGCGCCTTGCGAAAATCGATACGGCTGGTGATCAAGCCCTCGCCGACACCGGCGGGTAGGGGCTGCCCGCTCAAGCGCGTCAGCGTGGGTTTGGGATCGAAGGTATCTACTTGGCTGACGCCGCCGTGCATGAACAGGAAGATGACATTCTTGGCGCGGGCCTTCTCTGCCGCCTGCGACAACATACTAGTTAACGCGAGCCCGCCGAAGCCTTTGCCCGCCTTGAGAAAGAAACGCCGTCGCGATCGATCCATGTCGTTACTCCACATACAAAAACTCGTTCGTATTCAATAAGCCGCGCACCAGCTCGCGGCGGGCCGCCACTTCTCCACCCATCACTCGCGTCTGTTTGGCGATAAACTCCTTCGCCATCGCCGCCTCCTCCGCGTTCGGTTCCCGCTGCAAGACGGCGCGCCAGATTTCCTTCACGTCACCAGCCGTCGCCTTCGCCAGCGCCTCAGCCTGGTCCACGGTGAACTTACTATTCAACAAGCTTAAACTTTGGGTTGAAGTGGTCGAACTCTCGCGCCGCGAACAACTCAGCACTCCGTCTGGCGAATCGAACACCTCAAGCATCGGCATCCGGTAAGTACGTTTGACTAGCATGTACACGGAGCGGCGGGTATGTTCAGCCTTGTCGGATGTAAATGGCCAGGCGCTATTGGCAGGTTGGCTCATCCCGTAGAGCTCTTCGCTCGCCAGTTCCGGCACCACCGGCCGCCCGTACATCTTCGCGTTCAAGGTCCCGGTCGCCGCCAAAACGGCGTCTCGGATCTCTTCGGCTTC
>JANXUM010000108.1 GCA_025356215.1 Bryobacter sp.
GTCCCTGGTTTCCCCGGCGGCGACCGGCTTTGGCACGCCGGAACTCGGCAACAACCCGACCTTCCGAGACCAAGGCCGACGTATCGGCAACATCACTTTCTCGCATTCCGCCTCAACACTTACCCTCAATTTCGGCTACACCGCCAACGTCTCGGGCGGCACGGACGAATCCTGGGGCCTGGACAACGTCATCGTGAGCGACAACAACGTAGTCAACACTTCCGGAGTACCCGAGCCCGGCACCTTTGTCGTGGCGGCGGGCGCACTTGCCAGCCTAATTGCTTACCGTAAACGGAAGTAACTCGTGCCGTTGTGGCGAATCGCCGATAGACTAAGGGCTACACGCGATTCGCCATGACCAAACAACAAATCCTCGCCAACATCCTCTCCGTCGGCATTGTCCCCGTCGTCCGCACCGCCACCGCCGAGGCCGCCATCCGCTCGATCGAGGCTCTCTTTGAAGGCGGCATCACTACCGCCGAAATCACGATGACCGTCCCCGGCGCGATCAAAGCCCTCGAACAGATCGCCGCCAAGTTCGGCGACAAAATCACCCTGGGCGCAGGAACCGTTCTCGATCCCGAAACCTGCCGCATCTGCATGCTCTCCGGCGCCGAATTCTTTGTCACCCCCGCCCTCAATCTCAAGACCATCGAGATGGCAAAGCGCTACTCCAAGGTCATCCTCCCCGGCGCGCTTACCCCCACCGAAGTCTCCACCGCCTGGGACGCCGGTGCCGACATCGTCAAAGTCTTCCCCTGTGGCAACATGGGCGGCCCCAAGTACATCAAGGCCCTCAAAGGCCCCTTCCCGCAGATCGAAATGGCCCCAACCGGCGGCGTCAATCTGGAAACTACGGCGGATTTCCTCAAGGCGGGCGCCTGCTCGGTCGCCGTCGGCGGCGAGCTCATCGACGCCGCCACAATCAAGTCCGGCAACTACGAAGTCTTCACCGAACGCGCCAAACAGTACATCGAAGTCGTCCGCAAAGCCCGCGCCGAGATGGCCGCCGCAAAATAAACGGAGATCATTTCCCCGCCCACCGCACTATCCTTGCGATGGGCGAATCTCCCTCTCCATCGAGCTTCGAATCTCTTTCCACAAAACTCCACGAGCCGCTGATCCCACCGCTCATTGCGGTCATCGGCGGCATTCTTTTTGTGCGGGTGCTGGGCTTCGATTCCACGCTCGCTCTCGCCCTTGCCGCGCTCTCCGCCGCGCTCTGGCTCCTTGCCCGCCACAAGCGCGCCCCCGTCGCCTCCCTCCTCGCCGGCAACGCGGTTGTACTCTGGTGCGCCATCGCCAGCGCCGCCTGGGTCGAAACCAAACCTAAGCCCGTCATCGAAACCGAAGCCCGCGAAGTCGTCTCCGTCGAAGGCTGCGTTGACTCCCTACCGCAACGAGAAAACGACCGCCTCTTCTTCCACTTCGCCGCCGCCCCCGCCGCTCGCCTCCGCCTCAGCTACTACCTGCGCAAAGACGAACCCGCCCCCGCCTGGCACTACGGCCAACGCCTAAAACTCCCCCTGCGCCTCCGCGCCATCCACAACTCCGGCAACCCCGGCAATTTCGACGCCGAGCGCTACTTCGCCCATCGCGACATCTACTGGAGCGGCAGCGTCGCCCGCGGCTACGCCGTCACACAACTCGACGGCAACTGCGGCAACCCCGCCCAGGCCGCCATTTACTCAACTCGCACCTGGCTGCTCAACCGTATCGCCTGGGTTGGCCAAGGAGACCGCTACTTCACCGCCATCCTCGGCGCACTCCTGCTCGGCGACAACGCCAAGCTCGAAGAATCCTGGACCGATAACTACCGCAAAACCGGCACTTACCACGCCATCGTCATCTCCGGCACCCACATCACCGTGCTGGCCGCCGCCCTCTTCTGGCTCCTCCGCTTACTTACGCTGCGCCCAATGCAAGCCCACGCCGTCTGCGCCGTTATGGCCGTATGCTACGCCCTCGTCTGCGACTTGAGCGCCCCCGTCGTTCGAGCCGCCGGCGGCTACTTACTCTTCCTCGTCGCAAGACATTACTACCGTCGCGGCCGCGTCCTCAACTTACTGGCCGCCGTCGCCATCGTCTACTTACTCGCAGACCCCGCGCAACTCTTCGAAGCCAGCTTCCAACTCTCCTTCCTCGCCGTACTTACTCTCGCGACACTCGCCGCTCCCCTGGCCGAGAACACCACCGCCCTCTGGCACCGCGCCCTCCACGCTCTCGACCAGCGCAATCTTGATTACGCGGAACCCCGCGTCGCCGAGCGCCGCCTCGAACTTCGTCTCGCCGCCGGCACCCTCGCCAGTCTCACCGGCATCGATAAAGCCCGAATCGAACGCCTCGTCTCGCAGTCCGGCTGGGCCATCGTCGCCTCGCTCGATCTCGTCCTCACCTCTGCCGTGATCCTCATCGGCCTCTGCCTCCCCACCATCCTCTTCTTCCATCGCCTCACTTTCTCCAGCCTCTCCGCCAACCTCCCCGTCGTCGTCCTCCTCTCCCTCGCCGTCCCTCTCGGCTTCGCCGCCATTGCCATCGGCCCCGCCCTCGGCCCCCCTCTCAGTAAACTCCTCTACCTCTCGCGCGACGTCGTCGATTGGCACATGAGCTGGGACAAAAGCGAGCGCATTCCAGACCCGCCCGGCTGGATCCTCCTCGCCCTGCCGCTGGCTCTGATTGCGACAGCCTGGGCCGCCCGCCGCGCCCCCAAATGGGTCGCCCTCCCCGTCGCCGCCTCTCTCGGCCTCTTCGCCTTCCTCGTCCTCCATCCTTACGCCAAGTACCCGGACCTCCACCCCGGTCTGCTCGAAATCACTTCGATCGATGTCGGCCAAGGCGATGCTCTCTTCATCGCCACCCCCGCCGGCTTCACCGCTTTGCTCGACGCCGGAGGCACCCGCTCCCCCCGCTTCGACACCGGCGAATCCACCGTCTCGCCCTACCTCTGGTCCCGTCACATCGCCCACCTCGACGCCCTCATCGCCTCCCACGCCGATCAGGACCACATGGGCGGCCTCCTCGCCACTCTTGAAAATTTCTCACCCCGCGAGCTTTGGGTCAGTTGCAGCGTCACCGGTCCGCTCTGGGACAAGCTCAAAGCAAAGGCCGAAGCCCAAGGCGTCCGCATCGTCTACTTCGGCTCCGGCGACCAAGCCAGCTTCGGCGATCTCAAAGCCAAAGTCCTCTGGCCCCCCCGAAACGAAGAAGTCACTAAGTCAAACTCCACATCGCTGGTCTTGTTACTCGTGCACAACCAGAAGCGCCTCCTACTTACTGGCGATATCGATCAAAGCGTCGAAGCCCGCCTGCTCGAAAACCCCGCCCTCGGCCATCTCGATTACCTCAAAGTCGCCCACCACGGCAGCAAGACCTCCACCTCCGCCGCCTTCCTCGCCCGCACCACGCCCGCCCTCGCCGTCGTCAGTGCTGGCTATCAGAACTCCTTCAACCACCCCCACCCCAATGTCCTCGCGCGCCTCAACGACAGCCACACCCTCCTCATCCGCACCGATCACGTCGGCCAAGTCAGCGTCTTCTCCGATGGCCACCGCCTCTTCTCCGACACCTACGCCCTCCGTGACCGCTCCTCCCTTGCTTGGGTTCCCCTTCTCCAGTCGGTAGAATAAAAGCTATGGCACGTGAATCCTCAGACGAAGTACTCTGGCTCATTTCCGGCATCGCTATCGGTGCCACCCTCGGACTCCTCTTCGCTCCCCAATCCGGTGAAGAAACCCGCCACAAGATCAAGAAAGTCGCCCGCACCAGCAGCGAGCGTCTCCGCGAGCAAAGCGAAGACCTCTACGCCAAAGGCCGCGAACTCTTCGAGCGTGGCCGTGAACTCGCCGACGAAGCGTCCGGCATCTTCGAGCGCGGCCGCGGCCTGGTGGACGGTTAACCCATGAATCTCTCTTCGTTGCCCCCGTTTGTCAACGAGACCTATCGCGACTTCTTAATCCCTGAACACAAGGCCGCGATGCTTGCGGCCTTGGCTCAGGTCCGCGCGGAGCTCGGTCGCGAGTACGATCTCCAAATCGCCGGCCACCCTGAAAAGGGCGGTCCCGACAAGCTCCTCAGTTATAACCCCTCCCTCACCACAGAGCTGATCGGCATGCATCAAAAGGCCACCGCCGAGCAAGCCGCCCGCGCCGTTGAACAAGCCCACGCCTACTTCCCCACCTGGAACGCCGTCCCCGCCGAACTCCGCGCCGCCCGCCTCTTCCGCGCCGCCGCCATCCTCAAACGCCGCAAGAGCGAGTTCAACGCCTGGATGGTCCTCGAGTCCGGCAAAAACTGGCTCGAAGCCGAAGCCGACACCGCTGAAGCTATCGATTTCTGCGATTACTACGCCCGTCAGATGCTGCGCTACGCGACCCCCGAACCCCTCGTCCAGATGCCCGGCGAGCACGGCCAACTCACCTACTTAGGCCTCGGCGTCGGCGTCATCATTCCTCCCTGGAATTTCCCCCTCGCCATCCTCGTCGGCATGACCGTAGCCGCCCTCGTCACCGGCAACACCGTCGTAATCAAGCCCTCCAGCGAAACCCCGACCATCGCTGCCAAGTTTATGGAGGTACTCCACGAGGCGGGCTTCCCGCCCGAGAGCTTCCAATTCCTGCCTGGCTCCGGCGCAGAGGTCGGCGACCTCATCGTCAGCCACCCCAAGACCCGCTTCATCTCCTTCACCGGCTCCAAAGAAGTCGGCCTCCGCATCGTTGAACTCGCCGCCAAAACCCAACCCGGACAACGCTGGATCAAGCGCGTCGTCGCGGAAATGGGCGGCAAAGATGCCATCGTCGTCGACAGCCAGGCCGCCGACCTTGACGCCGCCGCCTCTGGTGTCATCGCCGCCGCCTTCGGCTTCCAAGGCCAAAAGTGTTCCGCCTGCTCGCGTCTCATCGTCGATGCCACAATCTACGACGAATTCGTCGCCAAGCTCAAGCCCCTGGCCGAGGCCCTCACCCAAGGCCCCGCCGAAGACCCCTCCAATTACATGGGCCCCGTCATCGGCGCCAAGGCCGAAAAAACCGTCCTCAACTACATCGAGATCGGCAAGTCCGAAGGCCGCCTGATCACCGGCGGTGCCAAGGCCCAGGGCCCCGGCCACTTCATCCAGCCGACAATCATTGCCGACGTCGAGTCAACCGATCGCATCTTCCAGGAAGAAATCTTCGGCCCCGTTCTCGCGGTCACCAAAGCCCGGGACTTCGATCACGCCATGCAACTGGCCAACGACAGCGCATACGGTCTCACCGGCGCAATGTATAGCGCCAACCCCGAAAAAATCGCCCGCGCCCGCGCCGAGTTCTTCGTCGGCAACTTGTACATCAACCGCAAGTGCACCGGCGCGATGGTCGGCGCTCACCCCTTTGGCGGCTTCAATATGTCCGGCACCGATTCCAAAGCCGGCGGTCCCGATTACCTCCTGCAATTTTTGCAGGCCAAATCGATCGCCGAAAAAATTATTGGCTAAACTTTCCTACTTTTGCCAGACCCCAGCCCGATAAGGGGTTTATGGAAACGCCGTCCAGCTCACTGCTGCAGTTGATATACCTCAGCTCAGCCAGCCGTCCCATCAGCGAGCCAGATCTGCTTGAGATCCTGAACGCCTCGCGTGCGAATAATCCGCCGCTCGGCATCACCGGTGTCTTGATTTTCGGCGACAACACTTTCGTGCAAGTCCTCGAGGGTCCGCCCGAAGCCGTCAGTGACCTGTACGAAAAAATATCGCGCGACCCCCGCCACAATAGCTGTCGTAAATTCACCACTCGCGCCACGCCACACCGCAGTTTTCCCGATTGGTCGATGGGCTTCTGCGCTCTATCGCCCGAGCACGCAGATTCTCTCGACGGATATCTGGATTTGTTTTGCACCACCATCCCAGGCGACCCCGAAACCATCGCTCATAAATTTCTCACCTCCTTTCAACGCCGCTTTATGCGAGACGTCCCGCAGCCAATGCGATAGTTGCCGCAGCCAATGCGATAGTTGCCACCGCCAATGCGATAGAATCCCGCCATGACCTCTCGTCGCGGTTTTCTCTCCGCTGGCCTCGCCGCCGCCGCTCTTCCTCTCCACACCCTCGCCGCTCCCCTCAAGAACAAAGTCAAAATTACTGACGTCAAGGTCATGATCGTCCGCGGCACCTGGGATTGGAACCTCGTCAAAATCGAAACCGACGCAGGCATCTCCGGCATCGGCGAAGCCTACTGGGGCTACGGGGTCAAAGACCTCATCCTCAACCAGCTCAAGCCCCTTATCATCGGCGAAGACCCCCTCAACGTCGACAAACTTTACACCAAGATGCTGATGAAAAGTGGCGGCGCGGGCGCAATCGGCGGCGTCACCGTCACCGCCGCCAGCGGCATCGAAATTGCCCTCTGGGACCTCGCCGGCCGCCTCCTCGACACCCCCGCCGTCAACCTCCTCGGCGGCAAGTTTCGCGACCGCGTCCGCTTCTATCGCACCCATCAGGTCATCCATCCCTATGACGACAAATCCGCCTACCGCGACTATCTCGCCAAGGCCAAGGCCGACAAGTTCGGCTTCACCGCCTTCAAGTTTCAGGGCGACGGCATCCCTCCCGCCGCCGATCCTGAATACAAAGAGATCGGCCACGACCCCTACCTCCGCAACCTCACCGCCAAAGATCTCCGCCGCATCTCTCTCGGCATGGAATGGGTCCGTGAGTTCCTGGGTCCCGATGTCGATTTCGCAGTCGAGGCCCACTGGAAATACGACGTCAACGACGCCATCAACATGGCCAAGGCCATCGAGCCGGTCAAGCCCATGTGGATCGAAGACCCCGTTCCGCCCGATAACATCGAGGCCATGGCCCGCGTCACTCACGCCATAAACATCCCCGTCTGCACTGGCGAAAATCTCTACGGCCGCCATGGCTTCCGCAAGCTTGTCGAAATGCAAGCCACCAGCGGCGTCCACATCGACATCCCCAAATCCGGCGGTCTTTTGGAATCCAAGCGCATCCACGACCACGCCGACATGTATTACATCTGGACCGCCGCCCACAACCCGGCCAGCCCCTTGGGCACGATCGCCAGTTGCCACGCCGCCGCCTCCATGCGTAACTTCCGCGTGCATGAACTGGCCAAGTACATTGATTGGTGGGAGACCCTTGTGATCAGCGACGCCCCCATCATCAAGGACGGATATCACACCATCACCAGCAAGCCCGGCTACGGAGTCGAAATCAATCCCGACGTCGCCAAAGCCCATCTGGCACCAGGCGAAGTCTGGTGGGGCTAAAACGTCGATAACTAAGCCAAAATTTCCCGCACAACATTTCCAGCCACGTCGGTCAATCTGAAATCGCGTCCGCTGTAGTTATAAGTCAGCTTAGTGTGGTCAATCCCCATCAAGTGCAAAATCGTCGCGTTCAAATCGTGGTTATAACATCGCTTCTCAACGGCGCGGTAGCCAAAATCATCCGTCGCCCCGTAGGTGATGCCACCCTTCACGCCGCCCCCGGCTAGCACGACGCTAAACCCAAGTGAGTTATGATCCCGTCCGTTATGGATCTTTGTAATCGACCCCGTCTCCACCGCTGGCGTCCGCCCAAACTCCGTCCCCAACACCACCAGCGTGTCGGCCAGTAGTCCCCGCTCTTTCAAGTCCTCGATGAGTGACGCCACGCCCGGGTCCGTCCGCGCCGCCAGATGCTTGTGCGCCTGTATATCCTCATGACTGTCCCAAGGCTGGCTGTTGCCGTAGTAAATCTGCACCATCCTCACCCCGCGCTCCACCAACCTCCTCGCCATCAAACAGCTCCGCCCAAAATCGTGATCTCCATAACGCGCCAAGGTCGCCGCGCTCTCCTTGCGTACATCAAATGCCTCGGGCGCTTCCGTCTGCATCCGGAACGCGGTCTCCATCGCCGCCATCGACGCCTCAAGCTGCGAATCCTTCGCCCGCGCCGCCAAGTGCTCTTCGTTCAACTTCTTCAACAAGTTCAATTGCCGCCGCTGTGCCGCCGGTTCCGCTTGCGGCTTAATGTGCTGGATCAGCTCATACGGGTCACTCTTCTGCGTCTTCAAAAAGGTCCCCTGAAACACAGCGGGCAAGAACGCGCTCGACCACAGGGGAGGCCCCACCACCGGCACTCCCGGGCACAGCACAACAAAGCCCGGCAGATTCTGATTCTCGGTCCCCAGCCCATAAGTCAGCCAGCTACCCAAGCTCGGCCTACCCGGCTGGATCGCCCCGCTGTTGATCATAAACAGCGACGGTTCGTGATTCGGCACATCGGTATGCATCGACCGGATCACACAACACTCGTCCATCAACCCACCCAGCCGGGGGAAAATCTCCGACACCTCGGTGCCGCAACTCGAAGTCCGATTGAACGCGAACGGCGACTGCATTAGCGTCCCCGTTGCCCGTTCCGTCTTCGGCGCGCCTCCCGGCATCGGCTGCCCGTTGTACTTGCGGAGCATCGGCTTCGGGTCGAACGTATCCACCTGCGACATCCCGCCATTCAGCACAATGTAGACGATGCGCTTGGCTTTCGGCGCAAAATGAGTTGCCGCCCCGCCCACCCCCGCAACTGCGGCGCCCACAGCCAACCGCGCCAGCGCTTCCCGCCGCGTCCATCGCGTCGCAATCTCCCCAACATGAATCGGCATTCGGTCAATCGACATAAGCAAACTCATTTGAACTCATCAGGACTTGTGCCAACTGCACCCAACTCCCCCCTCTCTTCAAAAACTCCCGCGCCGCTTTCTTCTCACTTACACTCGGCCCCCGCTGAAACACAAGCTGATATCCGCGTTCCAGCCCCTTCTTCTTCAGCAAGACACCCAGCGCCGCCGCCTCCCTGGCCACCATTTCCGAATTCAGAAAGAATAACTTCTGCAACGGCACATTCGTAACCACCCGCTGCTCGCAAGTTACAGCGGCGCTCGGTAGATCGAACAAAGACAAAGTCTCTTCGGCCTGAAACCGCCCCACCTTGGCATACACCGTCCGTCGCACAAACTCCGGTTTCAACTCCCCACTCGCTCCGCCCACGCTCCGGTCCAGCCGCCCCGATACCGCCAATAGCGAATCGCGCAACGGTTCCGCCGCCAACCGCTTCCGGTTCTGCCGCCACCACAATCGATTTTCCTGGTCGCCCTTGTCCGCCGTCCGCCGGTAAGCCTCACTCAACACGATCTCACGCGTCATCGCCTTCACGTCATAGCCGATCGCGATAAAGCGAGCCGCCAAATACTCGAGTAACTCGGCATTGCCGGGCCGGTCCCCTGCCAAACCGAAATTGGACGGCGTCCGCACAATCCCCTCTCCAAACAAGTGCATCCAAATCCGGTTCACCGCCACCCGCGCGGCCAGCGGGTGCCGCCCCACCGTCTCGGCAAGCTGCAACCGCCCGCTCCCTCGGCGCAACTCCTCCCCACCCAACACTGTCGGGAAATGCCGCGGCACTACCTCGCCCAGGTCCTCTGGGTTCCCACGCACGTTCAACGGTAAATCCCAGGCCTCAAACTCCGCAATCCCGTCCACATACCCATACTGCGCGGGCAGCTCCGTCTTCAGTCGATCCAATTCCCCCTTCAGCCTCAGATACTCGCCCCGCGCCTCTTGCGGCAATAACTTCACCGTAAGTTCCGCTGAGAACTTCAAGGGAGCGCTCGCCTCTTGAAAAGTCCGGTTGTAAGCCACATACCGGTCGCGCTCGAGTGACTTCGAAGGTACATCGGCCCCTGGGTTAAAATCCTCATCGCTGCGATACCCCCCGGGCAAAACGATGGTCCGCACGGGCTTCGGCGCCGCCTTCATGGCCGCCTCCACAACCACCCGATTGTCCGCGTCCAACTGCCGCTTTTCCGCCAGCACGCCAATCATCAATTCCTGAAAAGCCCGCGCGTGCCCCTCGCTGCGATCGGCGAACCACGCCTTCAAAAAAGGATGGAATTCCTCCGGCTTCGCCAGATACTCCTTCCACCGCTTCAACACCTCGGCGTCCAAGCCCTCGCCCGTCCCCAACATATACCTGGCCATCTCCCGCGCGAAGCGATCCTTCAACAACTCTCCTTGCCGCTCCAGGTACTGATCGACCAACTTACTGGCCGCGTCCACCTCCGCCTTCTTCGCCTTCCATCGCGCAACCTCCGTCTCACTTACAAGCGGATACTCCTGATACTTACTGCTGGCAAACACCCCCGCCAGCGCATAGTAGTCCTTCTGGCTGAAGGGATCGTACTTATGGTCATGGCAACGGGCACAAGCCACGGTAACGCCCAACATCCCTCGACTGACAACATCTACTCGATCATGCCGCTCGTCGGCCCTGGCTTGGGGCGGCTGCGAGATTCCGTAATACCAGGGCCCCAATCCCGTCAACCCAAGGCCCCCAACCAGTCCCGCGTCCCCCATCAAATCCCCCGCCAACTGCGCCTTCAAAAATCGGTCATAGGGCATGTTCGCGTTCACCGCGCCAATCGCCCAATCGCGATATCTCCAGGCGTTCTTGTACGGCTGCATCGCGGTCCCGCTGAAGTCGTCCTCGCCATAGCGAGCCACATCCAACCAGTGCCGCCCCCAGTTTTCTCCAAAATGCGCCGACCCAAGCAACCGGTCGGCCAGCCGCCCCTCCCAGCCCTCCGCACGGTCCCGAAACGCGAGAGCATACTCGCCCTCCGTCGGAGGCAAACCAACAAGATCGAAGAACATCCGCCGGATCACTGTCCGCTTGTCTGCGCGCGGGTTCGCCGCAATCCCCTGCTCCCTCAGACGCCGATCGATCAACGAGTCAATCGAATCGCCCGCACGCACCGCCCCAATCGGCTGCCAGGCCCAATGCCCATCGCGACCCCAAGGCGCGCCCTCGCCAATCCACTTCTCTAGCGCGTCGATCTCCTCAGTCTTCAACCGTCCGCCCGGCGGCATCGCGCCACTCATCACTGCGGGCAATAACTTCTCCAAAGCCGGCTTCCCGCTTTTGCCCCCCTTCGCAAATCCGGCCGCCGAATCCAGCCTCAACCCGCCCATCGCCGCCGCCCCATGGCACCCCCCACACTTGGCGGCCAACACCTGCCGCGCAGCCTCCTCCGAGCCCGCGCGCAGCGGCATCGCGCTCAACAACATGGCTACGGATAAGAGAAATTTCATCCTGTCGGGCAGCATATCATTGAGAGCAACGATGCATCTTACAAGACGCAGCCTCATTGCCATCCCACTGGCCCTCAGCGCCCAAACCAAGTCCACGCTGATCGACACCCACGTCCACCTTTTCTCAAGTGACACTAAATCCTTTCCATTCCATAAAGACGCCACTTACAAGCCCCCGCCCGCGCCCATGGAATCCTACGCCGCCTTCGCCAAGCAAGCAGGTATCGACCACGCGGTCATCGTCCACCCGGAACCCTACCAGGACGATCACAGCTATCTCGAGTACTGCTTCGCCCACGAGCCCTCCAAAGGCTTCTTCAAAGGCACCTGTCTCTTCGACGCCTTCCGCGCCGACACCCCGGCCCGCATCGACGCGCTCGCAAAACGTTGGCCGGGCCGCGTCCGCGCCCTCCGCATCCATCGCACGCAGATCGCGCCGCTCACCAGCGGCCCAATCCATGATCGCCCCCTCGACGCCCCGCAAATGCAAGCCACCTGGAAGGCCGCCGCCGCAAAAGGCCTCATGATCCAGATGCACTTCACCCCCGCCTACGCCGCTCAAATCGCCAAGCTGGCGCAAGCCGTCCCCGAGGCGACGGTCATTCTCGATCACTTGGGCCGCAACGGAATGGGCACCGCTGTCGAATGGCCGACCGTGGTGGCGCTGTCCAAGCACCGTAACGCGATCATGAAGTTCAGCGGCGTCAACTACTCGTCCAAGCAACCCTGGCCCCACCGCGACGCGATGCCCCGCGTGCGAGAGTTATTCGAAGCCTTCGGGCCCGACCGCATGATTTGGGGAGGTCTCGGCACGAACATGGACGAATTCCAAAAGGCCACCCAACAGTTCAATGAATTCTTCGCCTTCACCACCGAAGCGAATCGAGCCAAACTCCGCGGTGCCAACGCAAACCGCATCTTCGGCTGGCCAGCATAGATCTCAGGGATTGAAACAGCCACCTATGGAAGCTACATACTTTCGCACCAGCCAACGCAATGGCTATTACTGGCTTGAGAGCTCTGAGCATTTCTCCGGCACAATCATACGAATCTGTCCCGAAGTTCTACTGAATCACTACGTCGCCGCTGTAGCGATCGATTCGGGCACTCCATGGCCCGATCCAGCTCGAATCGCACCCGGCTGGGAAATTCGTGGTGACATTGAGTACAGCCCGCTCTTGGATCAGCTAACCCACCTTCACCATTAAGTCGATGGGCCGGACTTTCCTGGCTACGACGAAACTTTTCTGGACTCAGATTGTCCACTCGTAGCCCGAGTCCAATATCGCCTGAACCGAAGACCATTTGCGCTTCCTGACAAGAAATCTTGCCCTCTTCAAGCTCGTGGGAATTCGACTATCTCCCCTTCAATGTGCCTCAAGCTCGTCGACACGCGCCTAACTGCGGAAAAGCTCACGCGTGTCCAAATTAGCTCCATAAATTGAGGTTCAGGGCGGCCTACTGGTAGGTTAGAGAAGTTCCTGCAAGAAC
>JANXUM010000270.1 GCA_025356215.1 Bryobacter sp.
AGGCCAAAGCCCTGCAGCAAACGCTGTTGGATCTGGAGGCGCGCGTTACTGCTGGTGAAGGGATTGAGAACGTTGTTGGGCGAGTTGGATTTGGCGGCGGTGCTGTTGTATGTGAGAGCGGCGGTGGTGCCGGTCAGGAACTGCTTTTGGATGCCGGTGTTGAACGAATCGCTACTGACGACCAGTGAAGTGGTGCCGGTGAACAAAGAGTTGGTCTGCGGGCTGGTGGTCTTGGAGTGGAAGTAACTAGACGTGAAGGTCGGGTCAAGGTTGGGGATGGTGGAGCCGGTGACCTGGAAGACGGTACCCGTATTGCCTGCGTTGGTGTTTCCGGTTGCACCGCCGCCGGTGCCGCCCGTGCCGCCGGTAATGAGGTTGGCGGCAGAGTTGGAGCCTTGGGTCACGGTGGTGGTGACGCCGCGGATTTGGCCGCCGGCCAGGGCGCGGTTGTAGTCGATTTGGGCGAGCTCTGGGCCGTATCGCTGGATCTCGATGTCAATGTTGTTTTCGAGCGTCAAGGCGATGGCGTCCTGTAGCGAGAGATAGATGACGCCGGCGCGCAGGAGTTGGTCCAGGCGATTGGAGTTGGCCATTTTAATTGGCGCGAAATCTTTGGGGCGGTAGTTCTTGGTCAGCCACTCGGTGTTCTTGTCAAGGCTCGTCATCATGCTGGTCGCTTGCTGGGCAAACGAGACGGGCGCGGTCATGGTTAGGGCTAGGCAGAGGAGTGCGAGGCTCTCGCGAATGTTTTTCATGGATCGATTCCGGGCTAAGAGTGCTGGAAGGAGTAACGGTGCGACAGGGCCGTTTGTTCCCAGTGATTTGCGCTCAAGCTGAAACTATCGTAACCCGAGAAAGATCTACGGGGGAACGATTGGTATTCTTTGAGGAAAGATGATCGATTCCACCGCTTCGACGCTAGCAGCATTCCGCGAGACCGGGGCCTATTTGAACGGCCATTTTCGCCTGACCAGCGGGCTGCACAGCCCAGAATATCTGCAATGCGCCAGGGTGCTGCAGTACCCAAACTTTGCAGAACGATTTGGCCGGGAGATCCGGCAGATGTTGCCTGAGCTTGGCGTCGATGTCGTTTGTTCGCCCGCAATGGGGGGGCTGATGATCGGCCACGAGGTGGCGCGCGCGTTTGGCGTGCGGCATATTTTCACCGAGCGGGACGCAGAAGGGAAGATGACGCTGCGGCGGGGCTTTGCCGTTGAACCGGAGGATCGCGTTCTGATTGTGGAAGACGTGATCACGACGGGCGGGAGCACGCGGGAGGTTGTCGCGTTGCTCGGCCAACTGGGGGCAAAGGTGAGTGGAGCGGCCTCGATCATCGATCGCAGCGGTGGGGCGGCGGAGGTGGGCGTACCGCGTGTGGCCCTGGCAACTTTGCAGGTGACAGCCTATGAGCCGGCAAGCTGTCCATTGTGCGCCCAGGGCTTGCCGGTGGTGAAACCCGGGTCGCGGCCGACGGCCTAGTTATGCGGCGGATGAGCATTCTCGTCAGCTATGACGGGACAGAATACAGCGGCTGGCAGGTGCAGCCGGGGCAACCGACGATTCAACGGGAGATCGAGAAGGCGCTGGCGACGATTGAGGGGCGGCCCGTGCACTCCATGGGAAGCGGCAGGACGGACGCGGGCGTACACGGGCTGGCGGTGTGCGCGGCGTTCGATATCGAGAATCCGATTCCCGAGGCGAATTTGCAAAAGGCGCTGAACCGGTACTTACCACGCGATATTCGTGTGGTTGAGGTGCGGGAGCGCGAGGCCAACTTTCATCCCCGACATGACGCCGTTGCCAAGACCTATGAGTATCGGATTTGGCGGGAGGAGGTGTGTCCTCCCTTTATCCGGCGCTACGTGTTGCACCATCCCTATCCTTTGGACGAGGCGGCGATGGCGGGGGCGGCGGCGAGGTTTTGCGGCGAGCACGATTTCAAGGCGTTTGCGACGACAGATCCGCTGGACAAGACGGGACGATCACAGGTGCGGCGGATCTTCAACAGCGATATGTTTCGCGACGGGGGGACGCTGACCTTCCGGGTGCGCGGCAGTGGGTTCTTGAAGCATATGGTGCGGCACATGGTGGGGTTTCTGCTGGAGGTTGGGAAGGGAAATGCGCGGGGCGAGGAGATGGATCGATTGCTGCTGGGCGGGGATGCCAAGGTGCCGTACACAGCGCCGTCTTGCGGGCTGACGCAGATTAGCGTCGAATATCCGCTACCCTAATGGATTGGAGATGTCACTAGCCCTTACCAATTTCCGTTTCCGGATTGCCGGATGCGGAGCCGCGCTCCCCAGCGCTGCACTGACGAATCAGACGCTTGCCGGAGAGTTGGGCGTAGAAGAAGACTGGATTCTGGCGCGCTGCGGGATTGAACAGCGCTACCAATCGAATCTGGAAGAAACTACGCTGAGCCTGGCCGTGAGCGCGTCGCGGAAGGCGCTGGATTTCGATCCGAGCCCGGACCCGGACTTGTTGCTCTGCGCGACGTTTACGCCGGAGTACCTGCTTTGCCCGACCGCGCCGGCGATCGCCAAGGAACTGGGGCTGCCACCGATTGGGGCCTTTGACATCAACGCGGCTTGCAGCGGCGCGGCGATCGGCTTTTTGACGTCGATCAATTTTTTGGCGACCGGCTTTGCCAAGCGCGTGCTGCTGGTTTGCAGCGATACGCCGACGAAGTACCTGAAGCAGACGGATCGCAACACGCGCATTCTGATGGGCGACGGGGCGGCGGCGATGGTTCTGGAGACGAACGAGACTTGCCAGAGTCATATTCTGAGCTGGCTGTGGGGCAGCGACGGATCGGGCAACAAGATGTTCCACTTGCCGGGGGGCGGGAGCGCATTGCCGCCTGCGTCGTTAAACGACGCGGAAAACGAGTTGAGCGTGACGATGGACGGGCGGAGCCTGTTCCGCTTTGCCGTGGAGCAGGGCAGCGCGGCGGTGGCGTCGTTGATTGAGAAGGCGAAGTTGAGCGTCGGCGATGTGGATTGGGTGATCGTGCATCAGGCCAATCAACGAATTATCCAGGCATTGATCGACCGCAGCGGGATTGCGCAGGAGCGCTGGGTATCGAACATTGGCGGCGTGGGGAACACGGTTGCGGCGTCGATTCCGCTGGCGCTAGCGATGGGTATGGAGAAGGGTTTGTTTCAGCAAGGGCACCGTGTTTTGGTGTTGGGGTTTGGCGCGGGGCTGACCTGGGCTGGCTTCCTGATGCAGTGGTAATGCACGGCGTATAGAATGTTAGGCAGCTTTCATGCTGCGCCCACTCGTTTTTGTAATCTTCGTGACGTGCCTTGCCGGTGGCGAGGTGGACGAACTTTTGCGCGCCAAGTGCGGCGCTTGTCATGACGCTCAAAGCGCGGCGAGCGGGTTCTCGGTTGCAACTCTCGATGCTGTAATTGCTGGGGGCAAGAAGCATGGGCGGGCGGTGGTGGGCGGGGATGCTGCGTCAAGCGTGCTCATGAAGATGCTGCGCGGGGAGCTTGCGCCAAAGATGCCTTTGGGCGGTACCCTCACGGCTTTGGAGATAGCCTTGATCGAGGCTTGGATTCGAAGCTTGCCCGCCGAAAAAGCCACGGGGAAGGCTGTGTGGAAGTGGCCCTATCAGAAGCCGGTGCGAGGGGAAGTTCCGGCTGTTCGCAATGAGAAGTGGACGCGCAACCCGATCGATCGGTTTATCCTGGCTCAATTGGAGGCGCGCGGGATTGCGCCTGCGGTCGAGGCCGGGCAGCGGACTCTGGCCCGGCGATTGTATCTTGACTTACTGGGTGTGCCGCCTACGCCGGATGAAATCGCCGCGTTTCTAGTAACTCCTTACGAACAGATCGTTGACAAGTTATTGGCTGATCCACGCTACGGGGAGCGGCAGGCGCGGCACTGGCTGGATGTTGCGCGTTATGGCGAGACGTCGGGACTGGAGGGCGATGGGGCGATCGGCAATGTCTGGCGTTATCGGGATTGGGTGATCGAGGCGTTTAACTCAAACATGCCTTATGACCGCTTTGCCACGCTGCAATTGGCGGGGGGCGACGAGCACTCAAAGAGCAGGAATAACTATGCGCCAGACCCGCAAGGGTTAGTGCCGACTGGATTTTTGCGCGTGGCGCCATGGGATCGGTCCAATCTGGTGGCCGCCGATGTGAGGCAGAATTACCTGGCGGAAGTTACAGGCACTGTGGGGAGTGTGTTTCTAGGTTTGTCGGTGGGTTGCGCGCGGTGCCATGACCATAAGTACGACCCGATCCCGACGCGGGATTACTATCGCCTGCAGGCGTTCTTTCAGGCGAGCGAGGCGCGCGACGGCGTGAGCGTTCCTTATCGCGATCCGGCCGTTGCGGCCAAGGCGGCGGCAAAGATTGCCGAGTATGAAGAGCGTCTCAAGAGTGGCCCGGAGAAAAGGGAGTTGGACGCCTTCGAAAAAGAGTTATTGACCAAGTATGTGGCGGGCCGCAAGGAGCGGGCAAAGGCGAAGAAGGACTTTGATCGTAGCGACCTGCGGCTGGAGTTGCAGCTCAAGCCCGAAATACGAACGCCGCGGGGTGTCTTTCCCGATGTCGAGATTGCCCACTATCACCGACTGCTGGAGGATGCCGACCGCACACAGGACCCTGAAGAGCAGCAGGCGCTGGAGGCTGTGGAGAAGCCCATGTTGGAGAGGCTGCGCAAAGGGTATGAGCGCTTGGACCCGGGGGTGCGCTTTGAAGGCTTGACTGTGGACGACGCCCGGCGGGAGGCGACGGCAAAGTATTCGGGGAAGTCGATCTTTAGCCTGGAGGAAAAGAATCGCTACGCGAAGCTGGCTGGGCAGATCGATGTGTACCGGAGACGTTTGGAGCGTTGGAGGCCGCAGGTGGTAGCGGTGTCAAATGTGCCGGGGCCGCCGACAGGTCCGGAGATTGCGCCGACTCGCGTGCTGCTGCGGGGGGATTATCGCCAGCCGGGTGAGGCGGTAGAGCCGGGCTTCCCGACGGCGCTCGGGGGCGCTGGCGACGCGGTGCTGGAGACAGACCGCTACCGGCAGTTTGTGACGCGGGGGCGGCGTATCACGTTGGCCAAGTGGATCGCCTCGAAGGATAATCCGCAAACCGCGCGCGTCTGGGTGAACCGGCTATGGCAGCAACATTTTGG
>JANXUM010000275.1 GCA_025356215.1 Bryobacter sp.
TCCATCGTCACAACGCCCAGCACCGGCTCCTTGGTCGTAAACGGATACGCCGCAATCTCCGGCTTGGCCGCGCTCAATCGCGAAATCAGCGTGCTCTTGCCCGCGTTCGGGAAGCCCACCAACCCCACATCGGCCAGCAGCTTCATCTCCAGGCGCAGCGTGAATTCCTTCCCCGGTGTGCCCTCTTCTTTTTCGGTCGGCGCCTGATGCGTCGGCGTCGCAAAATGCTGATTTCCCCGACCCCCGCGTCCCCCCCTGGCCACCACAAATTGCTCGCCGTCATGCGTGAAATCGTGAAATAGCTCACCTGTGTACCAGTCGTAAACGATCGTCCCCACTGGTACCTTCACCACCAGCGATTCGCCGTTCTTCCCCGTCCGCTGCGATCCCTCACCGTGCCTTCCGCGATCCCCGTTATGCTCCGGATTCATTCGCAGGTGAAACAGCGTGTTGTAGTGCCGGCTCGCCTCAAAAATGACGTCGCCTCCGCGTCCGCCGTCCCCACCGCTAGGGCCGCCGCGCGGCACAAACTTCTCCCGCCGAAACGCCGAGCAGCCATTGCCCCCGTCCCCGCCGCGCACGTATACCTTGGCCTCGTCGATAAATTTTGAAGAATGGAGCATAAAAATAACAAAGGCCGCCAAACCAAAAAGGCTGGCGGCCGATCCTCTGAGTCAAACTCAAAAACTACTGAACGACGGTCGCCTTAGCTTCGGTTGCCACAACCGGAACCGTCCGGATCATAACAAACTTACCCATCCGGCCACGGTCACGAAATTCGACGATACCCGGCACGCGCGCGTAAAGGGTGTGGTCCTTGCCGACGCCAACATTCTCGCCCGCGTTGATCTTCGTACCGCGCTGCCGCAGAATAATCGATCCGCCCGTTACCAACTCGCCGCCAAACTTCTTAACACCCAGTCGTTGCGACTGTGAATCGCGTCCGTTTCTGGAACTTCCTGCGCCTTTTTTACTTGCCATGGTTCTTTAAACTCCCTTACGCGATCGCGTTCACTTTGACTTCGGTGAAATTCTGACGGTGTCCCTGCGTGCGCTTGTACTGCTTCTTGCGCTTAAACTTGAACACGATGATCTTGACCCCGCGGCCATGCTTGGTAATGGTGCCGGTCACCTTCAGCCCCGCCGCGTCCGCGCCGGTCTTAATGGCGGTGCCATCGGCCATCATCAATACTTTTCCCAATTCGACTTCGGTGCCTGGTTCGCCTGGCAGCGTATCCAACCGGACCAAGTCGCCGGGAGTTACACGAAACTGCTTACCGCTGGCTTCAATCACTGCGTACATAAATTTTTGAGCCTATTTCCTTCTGGAAGGGGATCCAAACTGGGCCAAGCTCACCGCTCGAGCACGCAAAGACGCGCGCCAGCACACTATGTGCCGCCACAATTCTCGATTCTACCTCATTGCCACCAAATCGGCAACCACCCGGCGGAAGCGGTCCTCCCCCGACGTCGCCGCCGTCACCCGCCGCGTCCGCGTGGTGTACCGGGAGTCGGTCCGGGCCCGCATGAAAGTGTTGCTGTTGCCGTAACGATATTACGTGATCGCCCCGTCCTTCCCAACGGTCTGCGTCTTCCGCGCGTCGTTATCGTAGCCGAGGTTGGTGCCGCTCACATTGGCGGGCGTCACGCTCGTCAGATCCAGAAACCCATTCCGGCTCATCGTCTTGGTGCTCACCCGGCCAGCCGCATTGTACGAATAAGTCTCCTCAAAACCGACCACACCGCCGCCCGGCGCAGCGCAAGCCGCAACTTGGTTCTGCCCGTTCACGGTCCAATTCGACTTTACGCGCGTCAATCTGCCCGTACTATAGCCACCGTTTTCGTCGCACGTATAATCCACTCGCTGGCAGCGATCCTCCACCGATGTCGCCGCCGTCACCCGCCGCGTCTGCGTCACCCGGGCATAGGCGTCATACGTAAACTCGGCCCGCACGCCCTTGGCGTCCGTCTTCGATTGCACCGTGCCGTCGTTGTTGTGAACGTAGCTCACCGTCCCGTTCTCCGGATTCGTCCCGCAACGCTGCTGCCGCCGTGCTGAGGCGTCATGGCAAAGAACCGAGTCCATAAACGTCAGCGCTCTGGCCGATATGTTTTTCGATGAGCGCTCCGCATCAACTAGTTCTTATGTTCGAGCAGGGAGAGGAAAACCTCTATCCTGTGGGAGGCGCTCTAAACAAAAGCCACTCATTGTGTTACAACGACGAAGAGACTGATAATAAACTTTCGAGGATGAGCCCACCGATGTCTAGCCCGGCAACCGCTGTTCCCCCCGCAGCTCCGCACATTAAGCTCGTCTACAGCCGTGAAAAATTCGCCAATGTTCCGTTGCCTGAGCGCGTCGCCGATTACCCGGAGCTTCGATACATGGGATCGAAGCGGCGTCTGCTCCCATGGATCCACGGCGTTTTGCGGACTTTGCCCTTCGAAACAGCGGCTGATCCATTCGTTGGAAGCGGCTGCGTGGCCTATTTGCTCAAAGCCATGGGCAAGCGAGTTATCGCATCCGATTTTTTGAACTTCCCCGCCGTGCTGGCCGCGGCGACACTCGCCAATAATGCTCACCGGCTGGATGGTCCCGCCGTCAAGAAGCTTCTTGCGCCGCGAAGCAATGGTCCTCACTTCATCGAGCGGACATTCGAGGGGATTTTTTACACGTCTGAAGATTTGCGTTTTCTGGATCGCGTGTCCGGCAACCTCGAGACGCTTGAGCGCCCGGCGCAACGCGCCCTCGCCAAAGCCGCGCTTATCCGATCATGCCTGAAGAAGCAGCCGCGCGGCGTGTTCACGGTTTCCGGCGACCTGTCCCACTACGACGACGGGCGGCGCGATCTCCGGTTAACCATCGAAGAGCATTTCATCGAGCAGGTAGAAGCCTTCAACCGCGTGGTGTTCGACAATGGCCGCCGCCATACGGTGAAGCGGGCCGACGTTTTCAGCTTGAAGCCGAAAGACATTGATCTGGTGTATTTGGACCCGCCCTATGTGCCGCGCTCAGACGATAACTGCTATATCAAGCGCTACCACTTCCTTGAAGGGCTTTCATGCTATTGGAAAGGCCAGCGCATCATGGAAGAAACGCGGGTCAAGAAGATCGAGAAACCCTTTACGCCATTCAGCTATCGCAGGAGCGCCATCGAGGCATTTGACAAACTTTTTAAGATGTACCGGGACAGCATCATCGTTCTCTCGTATAGCTCGAATGGCTTTCCCGACCGCGAGGAGCTTGAAAGCTTGTTGCGGCGCTACAAAGGATCCGTGACCGCTTACGAGAAGCCGCACCGTTACCACTTCGGGACGCACGGCAGCGTTGAACGCGCCGAAGTTCATGAATATCTGATCGTGGGCAGGTGACATGGAAGTCATCGCCCAGAAGCTTGACGATATCGTTAGCAGTCTTCAACCTCTCACCGTCGAGTGGCAGGATGAAACCGCTCATCGCATCATTGACCGGCTAACGCATTTTCCCGTCAAAAAGACCTACACGGTCGCAGACGTAAAAGCGCTCTTGGACGAAAATTTTGATGATGCGATTCTGATCTTCCGGCTGTTCATGGGTCTCTCGAAAGACCAGTTCGTTTCCTTCCTGCGCGGCATCCGTGATGAGAAGGGCATCGGCGTCAAAAGCTACCGTGCTGGTCCCGATAGCTTTGTTGAAGATCTTCTCAGCACAGGGCTTTTAGAAGCCATGGCGGAAGAGGCGAACCGTAAGCCGCACTGGAGCCACGTTCTTGTTGAGCGATTACGCAGCGGGCGCGGCAGCGCGATCTCCGGCCAGAAGCGCGGGCGCGGCGTCGAGGATTTCGCCGAAGCCATCGTAAAGAAAGTGTTCGGCTCCAAGTTTGATATGCGCTGCACCTTCACCGGCCCGAAGGAGAAAGCGAAATGCGATTTCGCCATTCCCTCCAAGAGCGCTCCGCGCATCGTCATTGAGTCCAAAGGCTACGGCGCGACCGGCTCAAAGATGACGGACATCATAGGCGACATCGAGCAGATCATCCGGGCCAAGCGCCCGGACACGGCGTTGCTGTTTTTCACGGACGGTTTGACGTGGAAGCAGCGCAAGAGCGACCTTCGAAAGATCGTTGAGTTTCAGAACGCGGGCGGCATTACACGCATTTATACTTATGCTATGGCCGAGCAGTTCGAAAAAGACCTTCGACAACTTAAGAAGGAATGCGGTCTTTAGATGAGCGTCATACATCTCAATCAGATCAAAACGGCCATCACTAAGATGTTCGATGGGAAGATCGACCTTTCGGACGTAAAGGAAGCGGATAAGGAGAATGCCTGCCTCTCGCGCTCCGTGGCTGCATACACAGTCCACTATCTATCCCAGGCTGAGCCAGACGTCGCCGCTAAAGCCATCACTGACGGCTACGAAGACAACGGTCTCGACGCCATTCATTACGATCCTTGGGAGCGACGGTTTTATCTCGTGCAGTCGAAATGGATGCACTCCGGGACGGGAGAGCCTGAAAACGGTGACATAAAAAAATTCGTCGGAGGCATCAGCGACCTCTTTAATCTCAACTTCGACAGATTCAACGCGAAGATCAAAAATAACAAAGACTTGATTGTAAAGGCTCTAAACGACCCTAACACGCGCTACGAAGCGATCATAGCCTATCCAAGCATAAATAAGCTTTTTCTTCCCTCCGCCCGCGACCTCGACGATCTGGCCAAGGAAATGAACGACCCGACAGAGATGCTCACTGTCACGGAGTTCGTTCAAGCCGATCTCTACAGGTCTCTGACCGCCGGAGTCTCCGGAGAGCCTATCAATCTCGACGTTCACTTAAAATCGTGGGGACATTTGGACGCTCCGCACAAGGCCATATACGGGCAAGTTGACGGCCAACAAATCACGACTTGGTGGACCAGTAACCGTACCAGGCTCTTCGCGAAGAATCTTCGCGGCGTACTCGGCGATACGGATGTCAACGCTGAGATAAGGGATACGATTGACAAGCGCCCGGATAATTTCTGGTACTACAACAACGGCCTGACCCTCGTCGCCAAGACTGTGAAGAAGACTGCGGTCGGCGGCGGCGACACTGGCTATGGCGTCTTTCACTGCGAGGACGTGAGCATCGTCAATGGCGCGCAGACTGTAGCCGCTATCGGGAAGTACGGTGAAAGCGGGAAACAGAACCATCAGAAGATCGCAGTCCAGTTACGCATCATTTCTCTCCAAGATTCCCCTGCGGACTTTGGGGAGAGCGTAACCAAAACCAACAACCGCCAAAATAAAATCGAAAACTGCGACTTCGTTGCTCTCGATCCGGAGCAGGGCAGAATCCGCACGGAGCTCGCTCTTGACAAGATCGAATATCACATTTTGCGCGAGGAGACGGCAGCGCGCACGGAAACGGCGTTTGACCTCGTAGAAAGCACGACCGCTTTGGCGTGCGCCTCCGGCAATGTTGGAACCGTCGTCCAGTTAAAACGCGAGATCGGCAAGCTTTGGGAAAACATCGAAAAGGCTCCCTACAAGGAGCTTTTCAACGGCTCTGTGACGGGCCTCTACGTTTGGCGTTGCGTGCAGGTACAGCGCAAAATCGATCAGGAGCTTGACCTGCTGTTGAAGGACCTGGGCGTCGCCGCTGGCCGGGATTATGGCGTTGCGGTGCACGGAAATCGCCTGATTGCGGCGCTCGTCTTTGACGCTATCAAGATCAAGGATTTCAAAGATCCGGGAAACGACCTGGCGGCCCTGCCGGTAAGCCAAGAAATATCTACGCTCACCAGCGAATATCATGGCCGCGTTCGAAACGTTCTTGCGGAGGACTACGCCAACGCGCTTGTGCCGACCCTGTTCAAGAACCAGACGAAGTGCAAAAACGTCATCGAAAAATGCACAGGGATCATGCAGCCTTCCCTTCCTTTGGAAGGACACTGAGCGCAATGCTTTCGACGTTTGCAGCACACGTTTCCACAAGGGTAAGTT
>JANXUM010000156.1 GCA_025356215.1 Bryobacter sp.
ACCCGCTCGATCGCCGCCGCCAACTGCTCCCCATCCGTCACATCCACCGGGTCCATCGGCGAATTCACATCCCAAACGATCACCTTCGCCCCACGCTCGGCCAGCAACTCCGCTGTCGCCAAACCGATCCCGCTTGCCCCACCCGTGACGATCGCCGTCTTTCCATTAAAATGCATCCTTTCTACTGTATGATGACTTGCAGATGAGCCCTTCCTCCTCCCGCCGTTTCTTTCTCGGCGCCGCCACCGCCGCCGCCGCGCAGCGCGTCATGGGTGCCAATGATAAGGTCAACGTTGTCGTCATCGGCATCGGTGGCCGTGGCCGCGATCACATCGCCAACTACGCCACACTCGGCGACCTCTGCAACATCTCCGGCGTCTGCGATGTCAATCAGGCCGCTCGAGAAAAAGCCCAGGCCCAGGTCCAAAAGCTCGGCGGTGCCAAGCCCACCGAATACGACAACATGAAAAAGGTCTTCGCCGACAAATCCGTCGATGCCGTCTCCGTCGCCACCCCCAATCACTGGCACGCCCTCGCCACCATCTGGGCCTGCCAGGCCGGCAAAGATGTCTACGTCGAAAAGCCCGCTTGCTACAACATCTACGAAGGCCAGCGCATGATCGATACCGCGCGCAAATATGGCCGTATGGTTCAGGTCGGCTCACAAAGCCGCAGCCTCCCCTACAAAATCCGCGCCATGCAAATGCTCAGGGACGGTGCCATCGGCAAGATCTACCTCGCCAAAGGCGTCTGCTTCAAGCGCCGCAAATCCATCGGCCACGCCCCAGAGCTCGATAAACCCCCGGCGGGCGTCGATTGGGATCAGTTCCTCGGCCCAGCCCCCTTGCGCAAGTTCACTGAACTCCGCTTCGCCTACAACTGGCATTGGTTCTGGGATACCGGTAACGGCGACATCGGCAATCAAGGCGTCCACGAGATGGACATCGCCCGTTGGGGCACTGGCCTCGGCTGGCCCAAGAGCGTCGTCTCCACCGGCGGCAAGCTCGTATATCAGGACGATCAGGAAACGCCCAATACCCAGCTCACCACCTTCGATTACGGCAACGGCCAGCAAATCCAGTTCGAAGTCCGCGGCCTCCCCTCCGGTCCCGAGTGGCCCCTCAAGAAAGCCGGGGCCAACACCATCGGCGACGTCTTTTATGGTTCCGAAGGTGTCCTCGCCGTCGATCACCAAGGCTTCCAGATCTACAAGGGTGAAGAACTCACTCTTTCCGAAGACGGCAAAACTGATGGCAAGACCTGGGATACCGCGCCCCACATGGCCAACTTCCTCAAAGCCGTCAAGAGCCGCAACTACAAAGAGCTCCACGCCGAAATCGAGATCGGTGTCCTCTCCGCCGGCCTCTGCCATCTCGCCAACATCAGCTACCGCACCGGTAAGAAGCTCGACTTCGACGCGACCAAACAGCGCTTCATCAACGCCCCGGACGCCGACAAACTTCTCACCCGTGACTACCGTAAACCCTATGTCGTCTAACCCCGAAATCCTAACCACCACCGTCGGCTCATACCCCGTCCCAGACTGGCTCGCCGCCCTCCCTAGCGAACAAGCCCGCCTTGACGCCACCCGAGTCGTCTTCGACATCCAACATCAGGCCGGTATCGACCTGCCCACCGATGGCGAACTCTACCGCTTCGATGTCAATCATCCCGACACCAACGGCATGATCGAATACTTCATCCGTCCCATGGGCGGCATCCGCTCCGATGTCGGACGTAGCGATCACGAAGCCTTCGCCCGCAAGCAGACGATGGGCTTCCGCCGCAAAGCCGCCGGAGTCGTCGAAGGCCCTCTGTCCGAGGGTTCCCTCAACCTTCTCGGCGATTGCGAACTCGCCGCTGGCGTCTCCGGCGGCCCCTTCAAGTTCACCGTCACCAGCCCCTACATGCTGGCCCGCACCCTGCTCGACAACCACTACGGCAGCTTCGATCGTCTGACGATGGCCCTCGGCGAGGTCCTCGCCAATCAGGTCCGCGACCTCCCCTGCGCCTGTGTCCAGGTCGATGAAGCCAACATCCCCGGCAACCCCGAGGATTGGCCCCTCGCCGCCAAAGCCATCAACGTCGTCCTTGACGCCGTCACCTCCACCCGCGCCGTTCACCTCTGCTTCGGCAACTACGGTGGCCAAACCATCCAACGCGGCCACTGGCAGCAGTTGATCGACTTTCTCAACTCGCTCCACGTGGACCATCTCGTCCTCGAACTCGCCCACCGCCCGGTCGACGATCTCAACTCGCTCAAAGACATCGCCGGCCACATCCGCATCGGCATCGGCGTTGTCGACATCAAGGTCAACCACGTCGAAACCCCAGAACAGATCGCCTCCCGCATCGAGGCCGCCGAACAGATCCTCGGCCCCGGACGCGTCGGTTGGGTTCACCCCGACTGCGGCTTCTGGATGCTCAAACGCTCCATCAGCGACCGCAAAATCGAGGCGCTCGTCAAGGGCCGCGACCTCTTCCTCGGACGCAAATGAGCGCTCGCGTCAGGCAGATCACCGAAGGGCAGGCCATCAGCCACCCTTCTTACTTTCTGCAGTCCAGCTTCTTCTCCGGTGACGAAGCCCTCTTCTTTACCTCCTATCACGACGGCATGGCCCAGCTCTACGAGTGCGCCTACCCCGCCGGCGATCAGATCCGCAAACTCACCTTCGGCCAAGGCATCCACCCCTTCTCCCCGGCCCTCCACCCCAACGGTCGCGACCTCTGCTTCGTCCGCGCCGGCGGCGTCTACTGCCTCAATCGACAAACCCTCGTAGAGCGCGAAATCGTCTACCGAGACTCTGCCTCCATCGGCGAGTGCTCCATTAGTCCCGATGGTCAATGGCTCACCGCCGCCGCCAAAATTGGCTCTGAAAACGGCATCCTCTGCGGCCGCTGGAATGGTGCCGACTGGACCTTCCTCCCCTACCCGCGCACCATCATCCATCCGCAGTTTCACCCCCTCGAACCCGACTGGATCGAGTTCGCCGGCGACCCCGCCCCCCGCATGCACCGCATCCGCCGCGACGGCACTGGCCTTGAATGCCTCCACGAACACGACAACAACGAGTTCGTCGTCCACGAGACCTTCCTCGGCCAAACCGGCGACATCGTCTTCACCGTCTGGCCCTTCGCCCTCCGCCGTCTCAACTGGCAGACACGCGAGATCACCACTATCTGCGATTACAACTGCTGGCACATCGCCCCCAACCGCGCCGGCACCCAGGTCCTCTTCGACACCAACCATCCCGATACCGGCATTCAGATCGTCGATGTCGCCACCGGCGAGCGCCACTTCGTCTGCGCCTCCAATGCCACCAACGCCGGCACCCAATGGAAAACCTCCCGCTACGCTCTCGCAGAAGACTTCGAGGCCGCCCGCAGCGCCGCTAAGACCCCCGGCACCCTAAGCTGGATGGAGAGTGGCACAGACACCGTCTACGGCCCGCAATGGACCCACCCCCACCCAAGCTGGAGCCGCGACGAAACCAAGATCGCCTTCGCCAGCAACCGCACCGGGGTCACTCAAGTCTACGTAGCCGAACTGTAATCCAAAAAAAATCTTGCGACCCCGTCCAATACCTACGACACTCAAAGTGAATGGTATTAAAGGTTGCCGATCCGGCCGCTGGCCGCGAACCCACAGAGCGTTGGAACACTAAAGACGCCTCCGAACTGTACGATGTCTCAAGCTGGGGCAAGGGCTATTTCACTGTCGGTGAAAATGGCAACCTCTTGGTCCATCCCTTCAAACAGTTGGACCGCCGTATCGACCTCAAGCAGCTCGTCGACGAGCTCGTCATGCGTGGCATCCATCCGCCAATCCTCATCCGCTTCGGCCAAATCCTGAAGCACCGCCTTGAAGAAATCCACCAGGCCTTTCTCAATGCCATCGCCGAGCACAACTACAAGAACAAATACGTCTGTGTCTTCCCGATCAAGGTCAATCAGCAGCGCCAAGTCGTCGAAGAGGTCTACACCTACGGCCGCCCCTTTGGCTTCGGGCTCGAGGCCGGCTCCAAGCCCGAACTCCTCGCCGTCCTCGGTGTCGCCGAGAACGACACTCCCATCGTCTGCAATGGCTTCAAAGACGACGAGTACATCGAGATGGTCATGCTCGCCCGTAAGATCGGTCGCGACATCACGCCCATCGTCGAGAAGTACACCGAACTCGAACTCATCATCAAGTACGCCCAAAAGACCGGCGTCCGCCCCAACATCGGCATCCGCATCAAGCTGGCCAGCCGCGGCAGTGGCCGCTGGAAGAGCTCCGGAGGCTACCGCTCTAAATTCGGCCTCACCGTCAGTGAGGCCCTCCGCGCTGTCGAGCAGCTCAAGAGCCTCGGTATGGGCGATTGCCTCAAGCTGCTCCACTTCCACCTCGGCAGCCAGATCACCAACATCCGCCAGATCAAGGCCGCTGTCACCGAGGCGGCCCGCTGCTACGCCGGCCTCAAAAAGGCCGGTGCCGGCCTCGAGATCCTCGACGTCGGCGGCGGCCTCGGCATCGATTACGACGGCTCCCAAACCGACTTCGAATCGAGCGTCAACTACACCCTGCAAGAGTACGCCGCCGACGTCGTCTATCACATCCAAAACGTCTGCGACGAAGCCGAAGTCGATCACCCCGTCATCATGACCGAAAGCGGCCGCGCCATCGCCGCCTATCACAGCCTTCTGGTCTTTAATGTCCTGGGTGTTAGTGGTTTCGGCACCGAGGAAGTGCCCGCCGCCCTCACGGACGATGCCGAGCAGCCGCTCATCGACCTCTACGAGACCCTCAAAAGCCTGTCCCAAAAGAACGTGCTCGAGTCTTTCCACGACGCCCAGCAGTCCCTCGATAGCGCGCTCAACCTCTTCAGCCTCGGCTACATGTCGCTCGAACAGCGCGCCCAGTGCGAAAGCATCTATTGGGCCATCGGCCGCAAGATCCAACGCCTCGTCGGCAACATGGACGAGATCCCCGAAGAGCTCGAAAACCTCGACGCCATGCTTTCGGACACTTACTTCTGCAACTTCTCTCTCTTCCAGTCCATGCCCGATAGCTGGGCCGTCAAGCAGTTGTTCCCGGTGATGCCAATCCATCGCTTGGATGAACGTCCCACCTCCAACGCCGTGCTTGGCGACATCTCTTGCGACTCCGACGGCAAGATCGACATGTTCATCGATCGCCGCGACGTCAAAAAATTCCTGCCCCTGCACCAGTTCGATGGCACCAATTACTACCTCGGTGCCTTCCTCGTCGGTGCCTATCAGGAAATCCTCGGCGACCTGCACAATCTCCTCGGTGACACCCACGCCGTCCACGTCAGCCTCGATGACAACAACGAGAATGTCCTTGAGGCCGTCATCCGCGGCGACACTGTTCGCGAAGTCCTCGACTACGTTCAGTTCTCAAGCAAAGAGCTGCAAGAAAAGTTCCGCCGCGACGTCGAAACCGCCGTCCGCCAAGGCAAGATCGGCTACGAAGAGTCCGGCCAACTGCTGCGCTTCTACGAAGAAGGTATGCACGGCTACACCTATCTCGAAGACGTTCACGAACGCTAACTACTCGATTCTGAAGTCCCAGACCATGGGATTCGCTTCACCCTCGGTGAACTCAATCCATGCGTATTCGCCAGCCGTCAGGTCCGCCTGCGGCCAGAGCTTATACAGACCTTCGTCCAGTTGCTGGCGAAAGATCTCCAACTCCTTGCGCTCTTCAGTGCGCTCATTACTCACCGGGATCACCTGGA
>JANXUM010000014.1 GCA_025356215.1 Bryobacter sp.
CGCGTCGCGGTTCAGATTTTTGAGAACCAGAGCGGCGACAAGAGTTTGAATTGGGCGGGGCACATGGTGGCCAGCGCGGCGGCTCAGCGCCTATCTTCAGATCCCGCGCTTGCCCCCACTGTCGTTGCGGACGCCGAGGGTTGGCGCGAACTGGGCTCTGGCCGCCTTTTGAGCGGAACTTTTCGTAAGGACCGCAAGGGGTTCAGGGTAGAGGGTCGGCTGACCGACACGGCTAGCTCACGGGTGATTGGCAGTTTCTCCGAAGTTTCCGACGAGGCGGGCTTGTTGGGGCTGAGCGAGAAAATCGCGGCGATGTTGGGCGTCAAACCTGACACACCGATCGGCGAGATGGGCGCCTGGAAGGATTTCGCGTTGGCCCAGGAGACGCGAAACCTTGAAGCGATGGAGAAGTTTGTCGGTGCGCACATAAACTTTGGCCCGGCGTATCCGGTGCTGGCCGAGATGTTGAAGCGGGCTGGACGGATCGACGAGGCCAAAGCCTTGGGAGCACGGTTGCCCGCGGGCATCGACCTACTGTCGAAGGCGCAATTGGCTTACAGCCTCGCAACGGACGGGCCGCAGCGAGCCGCGGCGGCCAAAGGGCTGATCGTGCTTCGGCCCACTGATGTGCGGTTGCGCGCCGAGGTGGCCGCGGTAAGCTTCGCGACCGGGAATTGGGGATCGGCGAGGGAACAGTTTCGCGAACTGACCAAGTTGGAGCCGTCGAAGGCGGATTGGTGGAACAGCCTCGGATACGCGAATGCGAATCTGAACCAACTGCCGGAAGCGGTTGCGGCGTTTACCGAGTATCGAAGATTGCTGCCGAACGAACCCAACGCGCTCGACTCGCTGGGCGAGGCGTATTTCATGAATCGCAAGTTTAAAGAGGCTGCGGGCTATTTCGATGAGGCGTGGCAAAAGTATCCGGGTTTTCAGGGTGGCGTTGAATGGCGGAAGGCGGCTTTTGCCTACTATCGCGCCGGGGATTTAAAGACGGCGGATGCGCGCGTCGACGCATGGATCAAGCAGGCGTTGGGCAACGCGCCGCCGCGCGCGCAGGCACTGCAGCGGGCGATGTGGCTGGCGCGGACAGGGCGATGGAAGCAGGCGCAGGATTTTCTGAAAGCAGAAGCTGTAAAGAGCACTGGGGATTTGAAGACGGCTCTGGAGTTGTACTTGGCGATGATGAGCTTCGGCATGGATGGCGCGCGCCCAACCGAGACGAGCTTGGCCACTTTGCAGAAGGCGACGCGGGATGGGGCGCTGCGGACCGAGATTTCGATTTTCGCATTGCTGACTCGGCCCTTTGCCAGCGCGCAGGCGATGGAGGCGCAGATCGCGGCGGCGGTGCCGCAGCCACAGTTGGCTCAGTTGCGCGGAGAGTTGATTGCCGCGGGACGGAAAATTCTGACTACCGCCAAGCCGGAAAAACCGGCGGTTTTCCCTCTGCCCAACGCCGCAGATACGGCATTGGACGCGCTTCTATTGCGCTCGCAACTCGCTGTGTTACCATAAAAAAGTTGTCAGGCGGCCTTCTATGAGGGTTCGTGCGCACCCGGACAGGTGGCCGAGCGGTCAATGGCAACAGACTGTAAATCTGTCGGGTCTTGCACCCTACGAAGGTTCAAATCCTTCCCTGTCCACCATCATTTTCCACAGGTCTTTTTGCCTGTGGCCTGAGCGGAGCGCCGAGACGCCTGATAATGTAGTAGTAGCGGGCTGCTGTAGCTCAGTTGGTAGAGCGCATCCTTGGTAAGGATGAGGTCACCGGTTCAATTCCGGTCAGCAGCTCCAGATTTATTTTCCCGCTTGATCCCGGCATCAAGAACTCCAAATCTGGTTTAGTTAAGGCGCAAGCAACAACATGGCGAAAGAGAAATTTGACCGTAGCAAGCCGCACGTAAACGTGGGAACGATCGGGCACATCGACCACGGGAAGACGACCCTGACGGCGGCGATCACGAAGGTGCTGAGCAAGCACAACCCGAAGAACACGTTCCGG
>JANXUM010000184.1 GCA_025356215.1 Bryobacter sp.
CTTGTCGTCTTGGCTTTGTTGGATATGAGTTGCTCCGATCGGGGGGTGACGAGTGCAGCCACGATCGATGGGGACTTGATTGAGGTGTCTGTCCCTAAATTGCACGCTCTGTATCGCAGCCATAAGTACACGGTGACCGACGTTGTGCGTTGGCATGTTGCTCGCATCAAGCAGTACAACGGCGTTTATCGCGCCGTGCAGACGCTGGACGAGAAGGCGGCCTTTGCCGTTGCGGCGCGCCTGGACGCCGAGGCGCAGGCGGCTGGGAAGGGGTTTGCGCCGACGGCGCTTTGGGGCGTTCCGATCGTGATCAAGGCCAATACCAGCATCAAAGGGCTGGTGACCACCGATGGGTGGCGCGGGTATATGCTGCCGGGGAATGAATTGATCGCTCCCAAGGACGCGACGGTTGTCTCTCGATTGCGCGCCGCTGGGGCGGTGATTTTGGGTCACACGAACATGCCTGATTTTGCGAATAGCGACACCAATCGCAGCACGGCATTTGGCCGGACCGGGAATGCTTATGACGTTCGCTTCAGCCCAGGTGGGTCTTCGGGGGGCACCGTTACTTCTGTTGCTTCGAGCTTTGCCGTGTTGGGGAATGGGACCGATACCGGGAATTCGATTCGCATGCCGGCGGCCACCAGCGCCGTTGTTGGCGTGTTTCCGACGCGCGGGTTGGTGAGCATCGCGGGGATTGCGCCTCTCGATTGGTTGCTCGACAACACTGGCCCGATTGCGCGCAACGTGACCGACGCGGCGATCAGCTTGACTGCGATGGCGGGCGAGGATCCGCTCGATGCTCGCACGATTGGATCGGCCGCCAAAGCGCAGGCGGGGCCGTATACGCGTTATCTGGACGCGGGTGCGTTGAAGGGTAAGCGCTTTGGTGTACCCGCGTTTGTGCTGGATGGGGCGGGGATTCCGTTTCAGGGGCTTGTTGCTTCCGCCAGCGCGGATGAGGTGAAGAAGGCGACGGAGAAGGCGCGGGAGCCTTTGTTGCCAGAGACTCGCGCGGCCTTCTTGAAGGCGCTGGAGGGGCTGCGGGCGGCGGGGGCGACGGTGGTGTTTGACGATGCGATCTTGCCCGATCGCTTTGCCGTGACGGTCGCTCGCGTTGGGACTTTACCCTATATACGGCAAGGCACGGAGGCATTTCTGGCAGGGTTTGGGCCTTCGCAGTATCGCAGCGTTGAGGGATATCGGAAGGCGGTGGGGTCGGGGCTGCCGGCGACGGTTGCCGGGGGTCCTGTTGTGCAGGCCATCTTTGAAACTGATCCGCAGGCGGGGGCCAATGTGACGGTGCCGCGGGGGAAGGCGCTTGAGATGTACGCGCAGACGTTGGATCGATTGAAATTGGATGGCTATGTCTATCCGGCGGCGCAGATGCCTCCTCCCGATGAGACGATGCCGCAGAACGGCGCACTGAGCGGGGGGCCGCATAGCGCGACGGGTTGGGTGAATATGATTGGCGTGCCGGCGGTGGTGGTGCCGGGGGGCTTTTACCCGAGTGGTTTGCCGTTTGGATTGGAGATCTCGGCGCGGCTTTGGCGGGATGGGGATTTGCTGGGGTGGGCATATGCGTATGAGCAGGCGACGCGGCATCGGCGTCCGCCCGTGTTGGTGGAGAAGGGGTTGCTGCCGGGGGCGCGGTGAGGGGGCGTCAGTAAGCGAAGGCGACTTGGCCGGGCTGGATGTTCAGGAGTGCCAATAAGATTGCGCCCACCGCAGGGAGAAGATCTTCCATCTGGTTCGTTCGCGTCCGCACAACCAGGACAGAAATTCTCCTCTGGGAAAAGTTCTGCTGATGTGGCACGCCTTGATCGACAGTTAGAAGTACATCGTATCCGTTGCTCTCCGCCTGTTGGAGAAGCCGACCATTCTTCAGACCCTTGAGTCCCGCCCAGTCGGCGGTGTGAACTTCATGACCCGGCAAGTGGTGCCTGAAATCCAGAGGCAGGCACTCATCGAGCAAAATCTTCATGCGATCTTAGCGAGTAGCGATTCCTTAGCTTCTTCAAGGCTTTGGATCGCGTCTTCTCGCGACACAGTTGGGAACTGGCGCAAAAATTCCCCAAACGCGTGGCCGCCCTCCAAATAATCCATTAGATTCTTGAACGGGACGCGAGTCCCTCTGAAACACGGAGTACCATTCATGATCTCGGGGTCCGACACAACGACTGGTTTCACCACAATGCCTTCATTGTAGGCGCTACCGCGCGGGGCGGGCGGCCGGGGCGGGGCAGCAGTCGACTGGACAGACGTCGTGACTGGGACCGAGGATGCCGAGGGCGGGCTTGATCGCGAGGCCGTCGCGGCGCTCGACGACCAGCTCGCGGATCATGGCGATGAAGCGGGGGTCCGTTGAGGATGTGGACGTCCGGTGGAGCTTCATGCCGAGCTCACCGGCCAGTAGCCGCGCTTCTTCATCGAGATCGTACATGACTTCCATGTGGTCGCTGATGAAGCCGATGGGGCAGAGTATGACTTCATTGACGCCCTCGGCATGGATCGCTCGCATGTGGTCGAGGATGTCGGGCTCAAGCCAGGGCTGGCCGGGGGCGCCGCTTTTGGATTGATAGACAAGGTTGTAGTGGCCGGGGGCGGTTGCCGTCGCCTCCGCCACGATGCGCGAGGCCTCATTTAGTTGCTTGACGTAGTTGGAGCTGTTGGCCATCGACATGGGAACGGAGTGGGCGGTGAAGATGAGGCGGGCGTTGGGAAGCTCCTGTTTGGCCGCGTTGACGTGATCGACCAGTGGATCGATGAAGCCGGGGTGGTTGTAATAGACGCGGAGCTTGTTGACTTCTATGGGTTGGGTCTCTGACTGGGCGGCGATCATGTTCTCGCGATACTGGCGGCAGCCCGAATAGGAACTGAAGGCCGAGGTGACGAAGGCAAAGACACGGGTGACGCCGTCCGAGCGCATTTGGGTGAAAGTGTCTGTGAGGAGGGGGTTCCAGTTGCGATTGCCGAAGTAGACGGGGAGGTCCGGGCCTTGTTGGGCTAGGAGCGTCGTGAGGCTTTTAATCATCGCGAGGTTCTGGTCGTTGATGGGGCTTTTGCCGCCGAAGTGGAGGTAGTGCTCCGCAACCATCTCGAGGCGCTCGCGCGGAACGCCGCGACCGCGCGTGACGTTTTCGAGGAAGGGCATGACGTCGGCGGGCTGGTCTGGGCCGCCAAAGCTTACGAAGAGGATTGCATCGGACATAGGTTAAACTACTCAGATTCTCCCATGCGCAACTTTGGCTTATTTCTCATTTGTTCCTGCCTAGGATTTTCACAGACCATTGAAGACAGGTACCGCGAGGTGTCGGCGAAGATCATCGCGGAGGCTTTGAAGGATGAAGGAGGGATGCAGAAGCTGGCCTACCTTTGCGACCGGATCGGCAACCGTCTGAGCGGGAGCGAAGGGTTTATGAAGGCGGTTGCGTGGTCCGCCGAGACGATGAAGAAGGAGGGCCTGGAGAATGTGCGGACGCCTCCGGTGAAGGTGGTGCACTGGGTCCGCGGCAAGGAGAGCGCGGAACTGGTGGCGCCGTTTGACCGTCCATTGGGGATGCTGGGATTGGGCATGTCGGGCGGGGGCGACGTGACGGCCGAGGTGGTGGCGGTGAAGAGTTTTGAAGAGCTGGAGAAGCTGGGACGGGCGAAGGTGGAGGGCAAGATTGTGCTCTATCATCCGCCGTGGGTGAGCTATGGCGTGACGGGGGCATTTCGGCGGAGCGGGCCTTCGCGGGCGGCGAAGTTGGGCGCCAAGGGCGTGTTGATTCGCAGCGCGGGGATTCCGCAGCCGAACACGGCGCATACCGGGACGACGGGCTTTGAGGATGGCGTGTCGCCGATCCCGGCGGCTGCGCTGACTGAGGAAAGTTTGACGATGCTGGAGCGGGCGTTGGCCAGCGGCGAGAAGGTTGTCGTAAGGATGAGGAGCGAGGCGAAGACGCTGCCGGACGCCGATGGGGCCAACGTAATGGGGGAGATTCGGGGGAGTGAGAAACCGGACGAGGTAATCGTACTGGGCGGACATCTGGATAGCTGGGACGTGGGGCAGGGGGCGCAGGACGATGGTGGCGGTGTGATTGCCTCATTGGAGGCGCTGGTGGTGTTGAAGAAGCTGGGGCTGCGTCCGAAACGCACGATCCGCGTTGTGTTTTGGGCCAATGAGGAGAATGGGACGCGGGGCGGCAATGCTTATCGCGAGATGTTGGGGGACGAGATCAAGAATCACGTGATCGCGATCGAGATGGATGGCGGGGCGGAGCGGCCTGTTGGTATGGGCGTGACTGGAGGGGGAGCGAAGGCGTTGGAGCAGATGAAGGCGATCGGGAAGCTGGTGGAGGGGTTTGGCGCGGGGGCTGTGACGGCGGGGGGCGGGGGCACGGACATTGGCCCGTTGATGAAGGATGGCGTGATTGGGGCGGGGGTGCGGACGGGCGGGGGCCGGTACTTTGAATGGCACCATACGACCGCCGACACCTTTGACAAAGTGAATGCCGAGGACTTTAAGAAGAATGTGGCGCAGTTGGCTGTGTTTGCCTATGTGCTGGCCGATATGGATGTGCGGTTGGGGCGCTAGAAGAGAAGTAACAACGCCAGCACGTTGTTACTTCTTGTCAATTAAGGCGGCGATGGCTGCGCTGAATTGACTTACGAACGGCGCGCCGAAGGTCAAGAAATTCTCGCGCGTCATGTAATCGCCCTGTATGTCGGGATAAATGCCGACTCCGTCGTAGTAATAGAGAGAAGGGTAGCCCGGCGGGGCGACGGGGGATTTGCGCGTAATGAGACTCTGCGTGATGCGGGCTTGGCCCTCAGAGAATGCACCCGCATTGAAGCTATTGACATTGCCGCCACCGCCATCGGTGACTGTGCCGAAGACGGTAGCCCGTTTTTCGTCTTGGAGCATCATCGTAAAGATTTCCGCAGAGGACAGGGTGAAGTTATCGGTTAGGACCAGGATCGGCTTGGTGTACGCAACGACGGCCCCGGCGCTGTCCTGTGCGGGTGGAACGTCGAAGCTGACGCCACAGACAGGGATCGCCCCCGTGACTCCGCGGTTCTCCGCGTAGGCGACCTGGATCTGTCTGAGATACTCGGCGTAGAGGACTTGAACATACTGCGGCGCGTTGTTCAACTGAGCGTTGATTAGTGAGTTGCCGAAGACATTCAACCAGAACTGTGTCGGCCGGATCTGATAAGCGAGTCCGCGGAAGGCCTGCGGACTGAGCGCCGTGACGAGATTTTGGGCATAACAGCCGCTTCCGCCACCGTTAGCCATCACATCGATTACGAGCCCGTCGGTGTTGGCCTGCAAGTAGACGATTTCATTGATGAATTGGGCGAAGGCCGCCGCTGTGCTGGACGGGGAAAAGGTGGGGATGCGAATGAAGCCGACGTTGCGGGCGCCGACGGCAAAGGTGCCGGAGAGGAAGAAGTCCGAGGACCGGGAGCCGAGGCGGAGTCGGAAGTTTGCGGGCGGATTGAAGGCCGGAGAGGTTGCGCCGAAGGGGACGATCCCGCCGCCCTCTGTGACCAGAGGCAACGATTCGGTAGCCATGCGGTGGGCTACGAGTAGCTCAGGGACGGTCTCGTTCGGGACCTCTTCGGCGGGCAGTTTACCTGCGCCCCACGGGTTGGGGTCGCGACTGTCGGCGACATCGCCTTTGGCTCGAAGCGCCTTTGCGGTTTGGGCGGCGCGGTTGGATTTATCGGCTTTGGGGAGCGGGGGAATCGGGCCTTCACCCATGATCGGGACGCCGAGGATCTGCCAGTCGATGACGTAAGTTTCGGTTGCGCCGGTGCTTTGGCGCTTGACTTCGAGGGTTGCCGTTTTGCGATCGCCCAGAGAGAGAGGCGAGGTGATCCACCAGCCTTGGTAGCGGTCCAGCGCGAGATTGGCCGCGATGCGGGCGCGGCTGACGGCGTTGGAGGCGCCGTTGACCGTGTAGGGGTCGAGGTCTTTGATCCAGTCAGCCATGGACTTACCGTCAATCGAGAGCAGTTCGTCGCCGGTGCGGAAGGGGAACTTTGCAAGCGGGAGCAAAGAGCGGGTGATGCCGTCGATCAAGACTTTGCCGTCGTAAATGTCAACCGTGATGGGGAGATAGGGTTCGTAGCTGGCGCGGATGGAGAAGCTAGCGTGACTGTCGCGGAGGCTGGCGACGTACTTGGTGCAGATGTCGTAGAACTCGAGATCGGTCTTGGAGGCGCGGACCTGATCTAGCCAAGGCTTGGTGACGTAAAGATCGAAGCCATAGAGTTCGACCTTCGCATCGTAAGGGCCATAGTTGCGGGCATAGAGGGCCGCAAGTTGTGTGAAATCACTTACTTTCTGATCGGTTGTGAGTTGAGCTAGAGCAGCAGGGCAGAGAGCGAGGAGGGCGACCGCGACCAAGGAGAGTTTATGCATAATGACTTCTTTCGGTTAGCCGGAGTATAACTTGAAGACTCTCGGCTTTGCGAGTGGCATTCCTCGCGTGGGAACGCTTTGATAAAATTGGGGATCGTACGATGGCGTCGATCCATCCGAAGGAGTTAGAGGAATGAAAATGAGATTTGCGAAAGCGTTGTCGATTCTTGCGCTGGCCATGCCGCTGGCGTGGGGCCAAACGAATGTTGGAAGCCAGAAGGCCGAAGCCACCCTGCCTTTTCAGATGAAGACGACGGCCAATTTTGAGCTGCCTTGGCGGATCGCGTTTCTTCCGGATGGCAAGATGCTGGTCACTGAAAAGATCGGGCCGATTTGGCTTGTGTCCGCCGAGGGCGAGAAGATTGCTCCGCTCGGCGGGACGCCCGCCGTCTATTGGCAAGGTCAGAATGGCATGTTGGGTGTTTTCGTTTCGCCCAAGTTCGCGACTGACGAGAGCATCTACATCACGTACATTGAACCGGGCGACTACGGCGGCGGGCAGGTGCTGGCGCGTGCCAAGCTGGTCAGCGGGCGGTTGCCGAGGCTGATTGAATTCACGGTGCTGTGGCGCCAGATGCCCAAGGGCAAGGGCGGCCAGGCTGGCGGGCAGGTTGTGTTCTCTCCCGATGGCCAGTATCTGTATATGACGGTTGGCGATCGCCAGCGCATGACCCCGGCCCAGGATCCGAATCAGCCGGTGGGCAAGATTCTGCGCCTGACCTTGGATGGCAAGCCCGCCCCGGGAAATCCGAATTATGGCAAGACCGGCGAGGCGACGATCTCTCTGATTGATCCGCCCCGCGACACCGAGGCCGCCAAGACGGCGAAGGTAGTGAGTAGCTACACTTTCCCCGGCCCGAACATGACGCCGGCGGAGACCTGGGCCAGCGGCTTTCGCGCACCTTACGGCCTGGCGTTGTCGCCGAACGGCGAACTCTGGGAAGTGGAACACGGCCCGAGCGGCGGCGACGAGCTGAACCTCATCGAGAAGGGCAAGAACTATGGCTGGCCCGTAGTCTCGTTTGGCAAGAACTACAACGAGGTGCCGATCCCGAGTCATGACTCCCGTCCCGAGTTTGCCAAGCCGGTGCTCTATTGGGTGCCTGTGGTGGCGCCGGGCAACCTGATGTTCTACAGCGGCAAGAAGATGTTTCCGCAATGGGATGGCAATGGCTTTGTGAGCGGACTGGCGACGATGTCGATCAACCGCATTATCTTTGACGGTAAGGGTGGGGCGAAGGCTGCTGAACGATTCGAGATTGGCAAGCGTATCCGTGACGTCGAAGAGGGCCCGGACGGCTCCTTGTGGCTGCTTGAAGACGCCAACCCCGGCGCGTTGATTCACGTGACGCCGAAGGCTAATCGCTAAGAGTGACGCGGGGATCCTGACTAGTCTTCGCGCAAAATGGCCAGCGGCTTCTGATTGAGAATCCTCGCGCTAGCCGCCCAGCCAGCCGCGTTGGCGATGAGCGCCGAGCCAATCACGGAGATTGCCAGGGCGGTCCATTGGAGCTTGAATTCCGCGCCTTCAAAGAAGCGTTTGAGCAGGACACCGGTGAAGCCTGTGGCCAAGGCGCTGCCCAAAACGCCGGCGCAGGCGCCGAGCAAAAGGAACTCAACGCTGAAGATTCGCGCGATCTTTTGGCGGGTGCCGCCGAAGGTCTTCAGGATCACCACCTCGCGCATTCTGCGGAAGCGCGTGCCCGCCACACTGGCCGCGAGGATGATCACTCCGCCGAGAATCGCAAAGGCCGAGATGAAGCGGATCACCACCGCCACCTGGTCGACGACCTCCTGGATGATGTCCAATACGTCCGCGATGTTGACGACGCTGATTGTTGGATAGCGGGTGTAAATAGCTGCTTGTACCTGAGGCACTTTGTCCGTCTTGACGCGGACTCCGGCGAAGTAAATCACCGGCAGGCCTTTTAGCGTTTCTGGATCGAGAATGAAGTCTTGCGCCGCGCCAGCCCGCACGCTCTCGGAACGGAAGACTGCGGAGACCTGGGTGCGGAAGACGCGGCCGGCGCTGGTCCAGTCCATCATCATGCCCGGCTTCAACTTCAGACTGTCCGCGACCTCTTGGGTGATTGCAACTTTACCGGTTTCCGCAGGCGTGTACCACTTGCCCTGGAGGACTTTGACACCTTTTGGCTGGACGGGATTCCAAGTGATGCTGCGGGTTTGGAGGAAGCGCCGGCCGAAGCCCTTTAAGTCCATTGTGGCGATGGCCACGCCTTGGATGTGGGTGATGCGCGCGGCGACGCTGGGGATCAGTTCGACCGCTTTCTCGACGCCCGGTTGCGCATTCACCAGCTTGACGAGACCTTCTCGCATCGGCTCTGTCACGTCGATCAGGTAGACGTTGGGCATGCCGGGGGGCGCGCTCTCGGCGATCTCGGTCAGCACCGAGTGTTGGATGAGGTAGATCGTGAGCGTGAACATGACGCCGATGCCGATGGAGACAAGCACCGCTTCAGCCTGATTGCCTGGGCGGTAGAGATTAGCGAGGCCATGGCGAAGGGTGCCGCGCGTCATGCCTGAGACTCGGCGGAGTACGCGCAGGAGGCCCCAGGCGAAGCCGGCAAGAATCGCAACGCTGACGCCGAGGCCGATGGCGAAGGAGCCGCCCAAGCGAATGGCGTCTTCGAGTTTGGTGCCGGCCAGCCATCCGGCGAGCAGCCCGAGGCCGCCGAGGATGAGCGCACCGCAGGCGATAGCGATGCGGCTCTTTCGGAAGCGCTCGCGCCATGTGCCTTTGGTGCCTTCCATATCGCGGCGGAAGATCATGTTCGGTTTGATCTCGCGGATGCTCAGGAGCGGCGGAAGGGTGAAGAGCAGCGTGCTGAGCAGGCCCGCGGAGAGGCCTTGGACGACGCTGGTCCAATCGAAGTAGAAATCGGGCCGGAGCTGGAAGTAGCGCTCGATCAGAGACGGGAAGGCGACTTGGACGGCGACTCCGAAGACGATGCCGATGACGCCGCCGAGTGCGCCGAGGGCGAGGGTTTGCATCAGGTAGATGCCGATGATTTGTCCGCTGCGCGCGCCCAGGCACTTCATCACCGCGATGTTGTCGAGCTTGGCCTGGAGGTGGGAGTTCATCGCCATGGCGACGCCGAGCGAGCCGATGATCAGGGCGACCAGGCTGACCAGGCTGAGGAAGGCAGTGGCGCGATCGAGGCCCTGGGTGATGAGGGGGTGGGTTTCGCGATAGTCGGTGACGAGGGCGTCGGGGAAAGTTTTCTTGAGTAAGGCGCGTGTGGCGGTGACGTTTTCCGTAGCGCCGCCGACGGCGACGGGAAGCTTGAAAAGAAAGCGCTGAGCGGCGCGGCTGCCTTCCGAGAGCAGGGCGGTTCTATCGAGGGCCGTGCGGGACATCATCATGCGTGGGCCGACGTTGAGGCTGCCGGTCATGCGGTCTGGTTCTTTCTCGACGATCGCCGAGACGCGGTAGTCCTGACCGCCGATGCGCATGGTGCCTCCGACTTCGAGGCCGAGGCGGAGAAGAAGTTCCTGTGCAGCGACGACGCAGGTGGGGCAGAGGGCTTGCTGGACGGACTGCGGCGGGTTGAATTTGACTTCGCCGTAGAAGGGATAGTTTTGCGGGTCGACTGCTTTGAGTGAGACCAGGACGGGCATGGGGTTACCGGGCTTGGCGGCCATGGTGACCGTTTCTGTGATCTGCGTCATGCGCGTGCCTTGGGCCATCATGCCGTTGAGGACTGTTTGTTGCTGAGGGTCAGGCTGGACGAATACGCGCGCGGAGACGTCGCCGGCCATCAGTGTGCGGGCTTCGGAATTGAGCATGCGGCGGAAGGATGTCGAGAATCCTCGGACGCCAGTGAGGGCTCCGACGCCGACGGCGACGGCGAGGATGACGAAGAGGAATTTGAAGCTGGAGGCGCGAGCTTCGCGCCAAGCGATTTTGCGCGCGGTGCCGAAGGTAAAGCTCTGGCTCATGCCGCCTTCTTTTCGTCGCTGACCAAGAGGCCGTCGCGCAGGGTGATGACGCGATCGGCGTAGGCGGCGAGTTGTTGATCGTGGGTGACCATGACGAGGGTGGTGCGTTGCTCGCGATTGAGCTTGATGAGGAGGTCGAGGACGAGTTGACCGTTGGCAGTATCGAGGTTGCCGGTGGGCTCGTCGGCCAGAAGGATGGGGGGCTGAGTCATGAAGGCGCGGGCGAGGGCCACGCGTTGCTGCTCGCCGCCGCTGA
>JANXUM010000194.1 GCA_025356215.1 Bryobacter sp.
TCAAATCGCAGCTTCTCGGCTAAGTCGGCAGCTTCCTCAATGTTACTCACAGGGATCAAGCGATGATTCAACTCTCCGAAAATTGCCAATAACCGCCGCTGCGCCTGCGTCTCCGGTTCCACTAACAGCGCCGTAACTTGACCCCGCTGCGGAGCCGGTTTCATCTTGTCCCCAAACTCCTCCACCGGGCTTGAACTCAATGACGGCAACTCCACCTCGTAGCGGTAACGTCCGGCGCGCATCGTCGTAAACCGGATCTCTCCCCCGTGCGACTGCAGCAAGCCCCGGCTGATCGCCAATCCAAACGCCGCTCCCGAGAAGTCCGGCCCCAGTCCCTCCCCAAACGGACCAGAAAACTCAATCTCGATCACTGCGCTGCGTCCGATCCGGTTCACATTCAGGATCAGTAGGTGCTCCAGCGATTTCGCCGCGGCCGTCCGGGCGTGCTGCAGCAGGTTCTCAAAAACATTGGCCAACTGCTCCTGTGACCCCAATACGTACAAACTGTCCGGAGCCAGATTCACCTCCGTCTCCACTTGCGCCAATTCGGCGTCCGGCTCCAGACCATCCAGCAGGCGCTGAAACAGGAATCGCATCTCCACCGGTCGCGCGTCGATCTGTTCAGCCCGCGCCACCGATATGATCCTCCTCACCATTTCGCTTGCCTTCTGCACTTGCGCATGGATGGCCGCCGCATCGCTCTCCGGCAGCCGCTCGCTCAAAATTCGAATGCTCTCCAACGGCACTGTCAATTCCGAAATTACTCCGTGAATCAACTGCCCGGCCACCGCCAATTTTTCACTGCGATGGATCTGTTCGCGCAACGCAACCTGCTCCAATTCCTGAAGATACTGACAGGCGTCGTTGGCTACGTGCTGAGCCGCCGGATGCAGGGCGCTTTGCAGTAAATGCCTGCCGGGCTTGGATAAAATCGCGATAGCTCCATGTACTTCCGTCCGGTTCCGCATCGGAATCACTAACAACGATTTCGATTCCTCGCCAGAGGCGCTCAATAAGTCCGAGGCCCGTGTGTCGGCAAACTGTAGCAGCGTCTTGTTGCGCACCGCCAGCGCGATCGCCCTCTCCACCGCGGTCGATCCTTCCTCAATGTTGAAGGAGTGCGGCATTGAACTTACTGTATCCGGCAGCCGTTCCAGCAGCTTCCGCGTTGCGTCATAGTGGTACACGCTTACCGTGTCCCCGGCGATCAATTCCAGTAGCCTCGATCGCAGTACCTCGGCCACCTCTCGCGCCGTGTTCGCCCCGTAAAGATCGTCGCTCGTTTGCAGAATTCGTTCGATCGTCCGATTCCGCGCGCTGGCCCGCTGTTGCATGTACCAAGCCGCCACGATTCCCAAGAGGATCAGGAGCACGGCCGCTGGAACGATCTGCGGCGGCACCACGGGCCTCTGCTCCAGTAATTCGATGTCCTTGGGATGCGCCACTAGCAATTGAAAGTAGCGGTTGTACGGCGGGCTCAGGCAGAACTGACTCACCAAACCGCGCACTCGCACCCGGTCGCCGCGATGATAAATCGCCAAAGGCCGCTCGCCCTTACTGTTCAGCAGCGGCAAAAACACCCGGATCGCCTGACCGCCCTCCACAAACTCCAGCAAGTCCCCACTTGAACCCTCGCGATACTCCGCCACTTCTCCCACCACGCTCGCCAACATGCCTTCATAGCGAAACTGCGCCGCTTCCGCCGGGGGCAATGAAAGTGGCTGGGGCGGCGTCCCCGCTCCCAAAACCCTCAGTTCCATCGGTTTCACCACCGCCTGACCGGCGTGCACGCTAACCACTCCGCGGGCTTCCACGATCAATCCGCTGGCGATGACGCCGTCTCTCGGCTGGCTCGCCCGGTTGTCGCCGGAGAAAATTAACATCAGGCCCGAGCCGCGCTTGCCCTCCTCCTCAATCGCCAGATATCCGGCGTCGGGTGCCTCCAACAAGGGTGCCGCGACAACGCCACGCACCGTTACTGATTCTCCAAGTAGCTTTGGGCGGTAGTCCGGGGCCACGCGCGTTGCGGCCTCGGCCAGGCTCACGGGACGATATTCCGCAGCTCTGCTCTCGGGCGTCTGACTGTGCAAGGGCCACAGCGCCGTCAAGCAAATTACCGTCGCGCTACTGAGGAATCGTCCAGCCATTGAGAAAGCCGCGTATCCAAGAAATCATCGGCCTCAATCGCTTGGCCGATTAGCTTTGTCCGGTGAGAATTAATCGCGACTACCGTCATTCCCGCACCTCGCGCCGCGTCGATTCCGGTTTGAGAATCTTCAAAAACTATACAGTCGGCTGGCTCGATACGCAACAAGGCCGCCGCCTTTAAGTAAATTTCCGGGTCCGGCTTTCCCCGCTGCACTTGCTGTCCATTCAGTACCACCCGAAAGTGCTCTCCCAGCGCCGCCTCGCGCAACACAAAATCCACATTGGCCGCCTCCGCGTTTGATGCCACCGCCTTCGGCCACTCCGCAAAACGCTCTAAAAACGCTCGCACCCCAGGCAAGAGTTGCGCCTCCAAATCCCCCACGATCATTTCCCGATAAAGAGCTTCTTTCTCGGCACCCATCCGCCGGATGTCCTCCAGCTTCGCTTCCTCACCAAGCAGTTCCCGCAGCAGTTCGTCGTTGTGCTTGCCATGCATCCTTGAGTTCAGCAAACTCGCGTCCATTCCGATGCGGTCCAGATACACGTCCCAGGCCCGCGAGTGGAATGGCATGGAATCGACAATCACGCCGTCCATGTCGAAGATCATTGCTTGTTGCTTCACAGTTTTTTATCGCCGAGGGAGTTAAAATCAGAATGGCATGGATTTGTTTTCAGAGATTGTCCGGTTGCGGAAGGCAGGCCAGAAGTGCGCCCTGGCGACGATTGTAGAAGTAAATGGTTCGATCCCCAGTTACGAAAGTGCAAAGATTCTGGTACGTGAAGACGGCAGTTTCATTGGCACTATCGGTGGTGGTTGCGTCGAGGCAGAAGTATGGAATGCGGCGCGCGAAGTCATCGAAACCGAGAAACCGCGGCATCTCAGCTTCAATCTTGGTCAGGACGCTGCCTACGACAAC
>JANXUM010000196.1 GCA_025356215.1 Bryobacter sp.
CTTGTCGTAATACAACAAGCGCCCCAATTCGCGCTTAGCGGGCGAATAAAGGTTGTCCTTCGGGAACTGAATAGGCAACAGACCCAGCGGCACATGCAGCGCCGCATCCTGGCCCAGCAAAACAAAGGCCGGCGCAAGAAGCGCCAGCCTGGTGAAATCCGAAATTGGCATGCGCGAACTACTTCTTGACGAAGCCATGAACGTAGATCGCCTTCACACCGTTGTGCGCCCACATCGTCCCCGTCACTTCCATGATGTGCGCGGTATGATCGATCGCCGCCGTGCGGAAGTCCGTCAACCCGTCGCGCCGCAGGTCATGCTCTTCGTCCATCAGCATGTAGAGCGATCCGTCCTTGGTCAGCAACCCGATCGGCTGTCCAGCCTTAAAGCACTTCTGCCCGCAGGCGCGATGCTTCTCGCCATGCTTGCCAATCTGCAGGTAGCACGAGAAGTCCACAATCTCACCCACCATCGTCACGCTCTTGGCACCGGGGTTCGGCTTGCCGTCGACAGCCGCGCCAAGCGTCGTCGCCGACCATTCCTCGCCAGCCTTCACGGCATCGCCAATCTTACCCATCGGCTTGTCGTAGGTCCCGCCCTCGGCGGCAACCGTCATCTGCGGTTGAAGGATCGCAGATCCGCTCTTCTTCGCCGCCGGGGTTTGCGCAACCAGCATCGTTCCAACCAAGCAAGCGGCAACGCCAACCGCTGCGCCCATCCAATGTGAGTTCTTCATCTTCATTTCCTCCATGACCATGATATCGCTTAGCCGCGCGTCGATGCGGTCGGAATCTTACGCAGCAAATCTTCCATCTCGGCGCGGCTCTCGCTGCCAATCGTGAAGCAATCCGTCAAGCCTTGCGCCAGATGCCACTGGATCGCCTCGTCCGCCTTGGCCCGCAGCTTTCCCGCCCCCAACACCTTCATTCCGATAATTCCCTTGCCCGCGTCCTTCATCTCTTTCAACACGCCCGCCACGACTTCCGGCTTGGCGTCCATCGCCGCCCCCGCCGGATTGAAGCGCGCCAGGTCCACCTCCACCCAAGCGGACTTGGCCGCCGTTTTCAGCGCGCCCAGCGTGTGGCAACTCGTGCCCTTAGTCTTAATCCAGCCCTTCTCCTTGGCCTCGCTCAGGACGTCCATCGCGCCCTTGTAACGCACGTCCCAGTCGTCGTCGATCATGCAATGCAACAGCAGAATATCGATATAGTCTGTGCCGATCTCGCGCCGAAATCGATCCAGGTCCGCGCGCATTTCCGCCGCCGTCACCGCGCGGCTCTTGCTCATGATCGTCACCTTGTCCCGAGGCACGGTCTTCAACGCTTCTTTCAAATGCGGATGGCTTCCATACTGGTCGGCGCAATCCCAAAAGAAAACCCCTTGGTCGGCCGCCGCGCGGAATAATTCAGACACACCCTTGAAGCCCAGCTTCTTCGTCTGATTCGAACTCCCGCCCACGCCGTTCGTGCCCGTTCCCATCGCCAATCTCGACACCGGCACCTTCGCCGGCCCCAACAAAACGCGGTCCTGAGCATTCTTCTGCGTCCCCGCGTACAGGTGATGGGGGAACTTGTCCAAAGCGAACAAGGCCGCTCCTGCGGATAAAAAATGACGGCGCTGCATGGTGTGGCAAGCGGGCAACGAAGAGGCGGGACTCGGCATATTTCGAAGCCTATCATAGAGGGATGCTTACTAGACGGCACCTGTTCTACGCCGCGCCCGCCCTCGCCGCCAAGGCCACCTTGCGCGTTGCAACTTTCGAGGCCGACGTCACTCCGCCCCCCGGCGCGCCCCTGTGCTATTCCCTCGTCGTTCCCACCGCCAGCATAGAGTCGCCCCTGCTCGCTCGCGGCATTGTCCTCTACCCTGACACCCAAAAACCAATCGTCTTGTGCGCGCTGGACTGGCTGGGCCTTGGCAGTGCATCCTACGACGCCTGGCGCGCCAGCCTCGCCCGCGCCGCCGGCACCACGCCTGATCGCGTCGCCGTCCAAACCGTCCACCAGCACGACGCCCCCGGCGACGACCGCGCCGCCGCCGCCGCCCTCCCCGCCGGTCGCACACACCTCCTCACCGACGTCGACTTCTGTGTGGCCGCGCAGCAACGTGTCGCCGCCGCCGTCCGCGTGGCTAAGCCACAGCCCGTTACCCATTGGGGTGCCGGTTCGGCCCCCGTCGAGCGCATCGCCTCCAGCCGCCGCATCCTCTCCCCGGACGGCCAGACCTTCGTCTTCCAGCGCTTTACCGCCTGCCGTCAGTCTCCCTACTGCGACGCCCCGGTTGGCCTCATCGATCCGCTTCTGAAAACCTTCAGTTTCTACAACGGCACCCAACGCCTCGCCAGCCTCCACTACTACGCGGTCCATCCCATGTCCTATTACGGCAAAGGCATCGTCAACCCCGATTTCGTCGGCATCGCCCGCGCCTCCATGCCCGGCTTCCACGTCTATTTCACCGGTGCCGCCGGCAACATCGGCGCAGGCAAATACAACGATGGCGCCCCCGCCAATCGAGCAGCCCTGGCCGCCCGCCTCGCCGCCGCCATGCGCGCCTCCATCGATAGCGAGCAGCGCCACGACAACCTCAGAGCCGACTGGCGCACCACCTCTCTCAATCTCCCCCACCGCCCCGGTGCCGACTTCAGCCAGAGCGCCATAATGCGCGTTCTCGACGACCCCAAGGCCGCCGATAAAGACGTCGCCAGCGCCGCGCGCTATCTGGCCTGGTGGCGCCGCTGCCAAGCCACGCGGCAGAACACCCAACTCCAGGCCCTGGTCCTCGATGGTGCGGCCCTCGCTCATTTACCCGGCGAATCCTTTGTCGAATACCAACTTGCCGCTCAGGCCGCTCGCCCCGGCGATCTCGTCGCCACTGCGGCCTATGGCGACTACGGCCCGATGTACATCGGCACAAAGGCCGCCTACGCCGAGGGCGGATACGAAACCAGCGCCGTCTCCCGAATCCACCCCGACTCGGAAGATGTTCTGAGATCCTCCTTGAAAATTCTGTTTCGCTAAGACTTTCCAGCCAGTTGCCGATAGTCTATTTGGTGAGTGAGGATTAGAAGAATGACCCGCGTGGCGCAGAGGCTGACCAGGTACCTGCTTTTCATAGCGATCGCGATGGTGCATTTCTCCTGCGCGAGGCTCGGAGGGACCAAGACCTTGCGCTTCGGTACCAGCGATAGCCAGCCCTATAACTACTGGGACAGCCAAACCAACAAGCCCGCTGGTTTCGCGGTGGAGGTAGCCAATCGCGCCGCCGAGATCGCCGGATACCGTCTCGAGTGGGTCTACTTCAACGGCGGTCCAGAAGCCGCATTTGCGTCCGGCACCGTGGACTTTTGGCCCTTCGTAACCGTATCGGAAGACCGCCGCAAAGATCTCTACATGACGGAGCCGTGGTGGCGCACAGCCACGGTGATGTTTTTCCGGCAAGAACTACAGATCAAGTCTTTTGCAGATATTGCCGGCCGCAACCTCGCCGTAACCTCACCGACGCGCCGCTATGCTCCCAAGCTACAAATACCCCCCGGCACTCGGATCGTACAAATCGACGATACGTCCGCCGCCTTTGTCGCGATGTGTAAGGGCGAGGTCGACGTCGCGTGGCTCGACTACCGCATTGCCGACGGCGTTCTGTTAAACCGGCCCGAGGGCTGTCCGTCCATGAAACTCGGCTCGCTCGTCCTCGACGAGTCCGCGCGTGGCTTCGCCATCGGCGCACGGTTGGGCCGCGAATCTGACGCCAACTCCCTTCGCGACGCTATCGACACCCTGGGCGAGTCCGGCGAGATCGTCGAAATCGCCACCAAATGGAAACTCCTCCACAAAGCCGATTCCGCCTTCATTCTGTGGCTCAATCGCACACGGGAAAAGAACGTTGTCCTCAGAGGCCTCTTCTTCGGCCTCGTCCCCATCCTGATCTTGGCGCTCGTCTTCATGCGCCGTCTTGCCCACGCCCGCAGCCAAGCCGAAATCAGCGCCCGCGCGCGCAGTCAGTTTCTCGCCAACATGAGTCACGAAATCCGCACTCCCATGAACGGCAACCTCGGCATGACGGAGCTTACCCTCGATACCGACCTCAGCCACGAGCAGCGCGAGTATCTCTCGATGGCCCGCAATTCCGCTCGCGGCCTGCTCGAGATTCTCGACGACATCCTCGACTTCAGCCGCATCGAGAGCGGCAAGCTCACTCTGGAATCGATCCCCTTCGATTTACGGGAAGTCGCCAAGCGCAGCGTACAGATTCTCTCTCTCGCCGCCCTCGACAAGAGTTTGGCGCTGGAGACTACGATCGACGTTGCCCTGCCCCAATGGCTCTCGGGCGATCCCGGTCGCATCCAGCAAGTCTTGATCAACCTGTTGGGTAACGCCGTCAAATTCACCGCGCAAGGTAAGGTCGAACTCACGCTGCGGGCTACGAAACTTTCGTCCGGCTCCTGGCGAGTCTACTTTGCCGTCGCAGACTCCGGCGTCGGCATCACGACGGAACAACAACGCAGTATTTTCCAAGCCTTCGTGCAGGCAGACGCCACCACCACCCGTCGTTTTGGAGGCACTGGCCTCGGCTTGGCGATCTCCACTCAATTGGTCCGCATGATGGGCGGAACCCTCGCCGTGCAGTCCCAACCCGGTGCCGGCAGCACCTTCTCCTTCGACCTCGATTTCGCCGAGGCCGGCGTCCCACCCTCCACCGCCCCGACCGCCCTGTCCAAGCCCTCGCGTCCGCTCAAACTGCTCGTAGCCGAAGACAATGAAGTAAACTCGACGCTGATGCGACGCATCCTCGAGCGCGCCGGCCATACGGTCGTCACAGCTTCCAACGGAAAGATCGCTCTGGAATCCCTCCACTATCAACGCTTTGACGCCGTTCTCATGGATGTCCAAATGCCCGAGATGGACGGCCTCGACGCCACCCGACGCCTCCGCCAATTGGAAAGCCTTCGCGGCGGCTATACGCCCGTCATCGCACTCACAGCCCTCGCCCTCAAGGGTGACTCCGAACGCTGCCGCGCCGCCGGCATGGACGCCTATCTCACCAAGCCTCTCAATACCGTCGAACTGTTCGCTCTGCTAGCCCGCGTCGAAGAAGACAACCCGGCAAAGCTTTCTCCCCGCGTCTGACCCCTTTTCCCATCGCCTCACGCTTCTACTCATCGAAGTGGAAAATATGGCAGGCAACGCACAATCAAAGCGCTGGGGGCGGCGCGGCATGTAGAACTCCCCATGAATAGTCTTCCTCCTAAAACCGAAGCGCGCTTCTCACAAAGCGCGCTTCAATCTATTTGTAGACTGGAGTATATGGCCGATATCTTCCTCAAGGATCTGGAAAACAACAAACAATCTGGCGGCCACTACGCCGCCAGTATCGCGGCCATGCGCGCCACCGCCCGCGAGATCCCCGGCATCATGCATCTACTTGCCTTCAAGCCCAAGGCATCCGACCTTCTCAACCAATTCACGCAGGAAGTCATGCGCGGCCCTTCGCCTTTGTCCCCCGCCTTCCGCGAACTCATCGCCACCATCACAAGCGAGAGTAACCAGTGCGCCTTCTGTCGCGATTCGCATGGAGCCGCCGCCGCGCTGCTGTTTGAAAGCGAAGGCCGCGTCAAAAAAGGCGCCGGGCAAAAGTTTCTCGGCGCTGTCCTCCAGGGCGACGCAGACCTTACCGACGCCGAATGGGCGCTCCTTGAGTTCGTAGTCCAAGTCAATCTCGAAGCGCAAGACATCGAAGAGAAAGACATCAAGAAGATGCGCAAAGTCGGCTGGACGGACGAAGCCCTCTATGACGCCATCACCGTCTGCTCGCTGTTCAACTTTTACAACCGCTGGGTCGGCGCCAGCGGAGTCGCCTGGCAAATGGAGGAATCCTCATTGGCAAGCGGTGCCCGCATCGCACAGCGCGGCTACCTTCCGTAGGCGGCACAAACGATATAGCATCATAGGGTCCCTATGATGCGCTCCTTTTTCCTCCTCTTGTTTGCGGCCGCCTTAGTCTGCGCCCAAAAGCCCGAAGCTGCCGCCGTCCTCCAGATGGCCGGTCAACCCAACTCTCCCGACTTCCAAAAGGCACTCGAAGCCACCTTCACGCCCCAGCTTCTCGAAAAGGGCGAAGCCTCTCTCGCCGTCGGCCCAGACGCCCTCTTCGCCATCAAAGCCGACCGAGCCCCCCAACTCTTCGTCGACGACGCGCCGGCCGCCGTCATGAAAAAGTCCGGCCCCTATTACGTGGGCACCGCCAAACTCGCCATTTACGCCTCTCACACCTACCACTACATCGTGGACGGCAAGCGCTTCGGCGGCAAGCTCGACGTCGTTGCATACGGCCCCGAGGCCTATGACCAGCCCGGCGTCCCCCAGGGCAAGATGAGCGAAAAATTCGCGTCCAGCAGCAAGCTCTACGACGGAATGGAGACCGAATATTGGGTCTACACGCCGGCCCAATACAACCCCAGTGTCCCTGCGCCAGTCATGATCTGGCAGGACGGCCAAGGCTATGTTGCAAACCGCACCGCCGGTGGCCGTGCCCAGATCCAGATCGACAACCTCATCCACCAAAAGCGCATGCCCGCCGCCATCCACATCTTCATCGCCCCCGGCAAGATTGGCACCCGCGCCATGCGCAGCGTCCTCTACGACAGCTTCAACGACAAGTACACGCGCTACCTGCTGGAAGAAATCGTCCCGGCGGTTGCCGCCAAATGGAACCTGCGCAAAGACGGCTACTCCCGCGCCATCACCGGCGGCAGTTCCGGCGGCATCTGCGCCTTCACCGCCGCTTGGTTCCACCCTGAGGAATTCTCCCGCGTCTATTCGCGCATCGGCAGCTTCACCAGCATCCAGTGGAAGGTGGGCGAGCTCGACGGCGGCAACGTCATCCCCTTTGCCATCCGCAAACAACCCAAGCGCAACATCCGTATCTTCAGTTCCGACGGCAGCGAAGACCTCGAAAACGAGCACGGCTCCTGGCCGCTGCAAAACATCCAGATGGCCAACTCGCTCAAGTACCGCGAGTACGATTTCCACTTCGCCTGGGGCAATGGCGCGCACAGCGGAGCCCAAGGCAATGCCGAACTCCCGATCGCTCTTTCCTGGATCTGGCGCGGCTACGACCCCTCAAAGTCCACCGAGACCTTCACAATGGACCCGGCGGAAAAGTCCAAACCCTACTTCCGGGTAAAAGCCCTCAACCGCGACTGACCTTCACCTGCGAACATAGTCTAGTGTCCATTGACGAACGCCAATTCTACGCCGAGTCGCAGACCACCAAGCCTGCGAGCCTCAACTGTCCTTACTGCCGGAGTGTCGAGACTTACGATCTAAAGTGGTTGCTGCGCAAAAAGCGCGAACGCTTGCCCGGCAACGGCGACGAGCGCGACCGCGCCAAATTCGCCAAAGCCCTCAGCTACATGGTGCTGCTCGACGACAAGGTCCCGTGCAAAAAGTGCCGCCGCCCTTTTGAGATCTCCGGTATCAAAACCACCGCCTTCGTCTAGGCGCCGTTGATGTTGACGCCACCACGCAACGCGCCTTGGCTCTTTGGTTTCCTGGGCTTCCCGATCGGTTTTTCCTACGGGGTCCAGACGATCCTGATGCCTTATCTGCTGAGGAAGGCCGGCGTCCCGGTCGATCGAATCGCCGGGGCGGTTGCGGTCTCATGCATTCCCTACATCTGGTATTTCCTGTGGTCCCCACTGGCCGACTCCGGCCTGCCGCGCCGTGCCTGGGTACTCATCTCAGTAACTGGCGCGGGCCTCACCGCCTCCGCCGCCGTCCTCAACCTCAACGCCTCGCTCACTACCCTCACCGCGCTCTTGTTCCTGATGAGCGCCTTCGCCGGGCTTCTCTCCTCGGCCAACGGTCCATTGCTGGCGGCGGTGCCAGAGACCCAACGCGGCAAGGTGGCCGGCCACTACAACATGGGCACTTGGGGCGCGGGAGCCATCGGCGGCGGCGCAACCATCTGGCTAGCTGACAACGCATCCCTACCAACGCTCGCCATCGCCATCGCGGCGGTCATGATCGCGCCTGGCCTGGTCGCGCTCTGCATTCAAGAGCCGACGCCCGTGCGGCATGCCTATGTCTCACAGGTTCGCGCCATCTTCAAGTCGCCACGCACCTGGCTCAGGCTCTTGTTCTTCTTGTCCCCGGTCGGCAGCGCTGCCGTCGGAACGCTCATCTCAGGCCTCGGACCCGACTATCAAGCCTCCAGCACAGAAGTGCTCTGGGTTTCGGGAATGGCTGGCGGCATGCTAAACGCCACCGGCAGTTTCCTCGGCGGCATCGTCGCCAATCGCATGAATCGAATGGCCGCCTATTCGCTCACCGGCATGGTCGCTGCCGCTGCCGCCGCCTATCTCGCCCTCGCCCCGGCCACGCCATTCACATACGCTGCCGGGTACGCCGTCTACGCCATCGCCGCCGGCTTCGGCTGGGCCGTTTATACCTCGCTGGTGCTCGACGTTGTTGGCGATAAACAACAGCCTACCGCCGCTCCCTGGGCCATCCTCAATGCCGCCGGCAATATCCCGATCGCGTACATGACCTGGCTCGACGGCGTCGGCTATAAACATTGGGGCGTGCGAGGGTTGATGGGCGTCGACGCGGCGGCCAATCTCAGCGCGGCGCTCATGCTGCTAATTGTGGCGGCCTTGGCAATTCGCCGCCAAAGTCCCGCCGCCTAAACTCAAACCCGATCAAGCCGCCCAGGCAGACCAACCAGGCCGTCCAGCAAAGCAAGAAGATGATCTTCGGCTGCCGGAACTCAAGCTCAATCACGGGCCTCCCGCCTGCTTGCGCTTCAATCCAAAGAGTGCCCAAGCCATCCTCCCGCACCGGCCAAGACTTGCCCTTCACGCTCGCCCGCCAGCGCCTGTCGTAAGCCACCTGCACGCTCACCGCCTCGCCCGCGCTCATCTCGCCTTCGATCCGCGCCGTGCTGGGGCTGGTCCAAGTGAACACGCCGCCTTTGGATACGGGCCCTTCGATTGCCTCTACATAGCGAAGCAGTTCCGCCGTGTTGGTGAAGGACCATGGCGGATGCGCTACCAACGCGTCCTTCGGAATCACATGTGCCAGCGACTGGTTCGACCGATTCACCGCAAAGATCGCGTCGCCGCGCTCACGCCACACCTCGGTCAACAAGCCGTCAAATTGACGCGGCGCCTGCCAAGGCTGAAAGGGGTCTTCCGTGTCTTTGTCCCCCACCGCTACATAATCAACGCCATAGGCCTTCAGCCAAGCCGCCGTGGTTTTTCCGCCGCCGGTGTAGGCGGTAATGCCAAAGTCGGCCAGAAAGAAAAGCGGCCAGCGCACCCCATTGGCAAAGCCGCCGCCAAACTGCGCCTGATCGAATTCCACGCCGGCAAAGAAGCGCGGCGAGCCTTGAAAGTAGACCCGCGCCTCGCCGCCATAGTTCGCCATGAAGCGCGTGATCCGGTGCTCCCAAGTCTCTTCAAGCTTCAGCGGCTTCACATAGCGATCCAGATCGCGTCCATGCAGCGTGCCGAACAAAGCCAAGCCCGCCAACGCTACCCCAGCTACTGTTTCTCGCCTCGGCAGCTTCGCCATTCCCGCCGCCAGCAACAACGCGATGCCTAAATCCATCTCCAGGTGATAGCGATGTGGCTGCGGTAAAAAGTAATACTGGCTGTACTCCCAAGCCAAAGGAATCGCCGCCATCGGCAGCAAAAAGCCCACCGCCATCGCCAAGCTCGGTCTCCCCCTCAACCGGTAAGCAACCAGCGCTGAAACAGCGGCCAACCCCGCAATCGCCAGGTAGTGCCAGCGGTCCATCGGAAAATTTCCCAGAAAAGGAGCGTTGCGTTGAACGTCGGCCAGTGTCGCCGGCTGTAACCAGCGTAGGCTCAGCATGTACGCCCAAAAGCCAATCGCCGCCGCCTGAGGAATCGCGCCCACACCACGTGCCGCCACCACCGCCAACACCCCCCAAGCCAGCGCAAAGCCGCCAATAATGTTGCTTAATGGAACCAGTGCGCAGACCAGCGCGGCCAACGCCGCCCGCCGCCAACTAAACTTCTCGAGTGCCCGGTCCAGCGCCAGCATCGCCAACGGCAACAAAGCGAGCGAAGCCAGGTGCGGCCCCTCTCCGTAGGTGAACAGCACGCTGTAGCGCTGACTGAAGATGTATCCCTTCAAGTCCCCGGCAATGCTCGGCATCAGCCAGGAGCAAGGCGACAACAAGCTGTAGAAGACCGCCCCCGCCAGGCTCGGCAACACCGCATGCGTCCAACGCCGCGCCAACAGAAATACGCCTACCGGCTCAACGCAAAAGAAGAACCCAGTTGTTAAG
>JANXUM010000197.1 GCA_025356215.1 Bryobacter sp.
GTCCCGGATCGGGTAGACGCGCTTGCAGGCAAGGCACTTCAGCCCAGACCCGTCCTGCTTCAGTTCCAGTTCGCCGCGGCACGCCGGGCAAATCAAAATATCGAGAAGTTCCTGACTAATTGCCATCCAGAACCAGTATGGCCTACCAGCGCGGGCTGCGCGCAAGCAGCCGCTCCGTATCGTTGGCAGATGCTGGCTGCGTAAAGTAGAAGCCCTGCGCAAGATGGCATTTCAGCTCCCGCAACACCGCCAGTTGCTCCAGGGTTTCAACGCCTTCGGCTACCACGAGCAAATTCTGGATTTTGGCCTCACGGATGATGCCCCGCACCTTCTCAAGATTGCGTCCGCTGGCTAGGCCGCGGATCAGACTGGCGTCCAGCTTGACGCGGTCGATCGGCAAGCGAGAGAACTGCGCCAATCCGTCGCCCGAAGCGTGATAGTCATCGACGTTCAACTGCACGCGGAGCCGCCCGAGATTACGCAGCATCGTTTCGGATTCGGCGCTGTGCAAGGCCACGCGCTCGCTCAACTCGATCCGCATGTACCGCGGATTGATATTCGAGTCCAACAGGATTTTCTCCAATTGATCGGTGAAATCCTCCTCGGCAAAGTGCAGGCTGGAGAGATTAACGGTGAGTACCAGCGGCTCGGCGCGCTTAAATCTTTCGTTCAGCTCTGCCGCCTTGGCCACGGCTTCCTTCATCATCCAGCGATCGAGTTCGAGAATGAGTCCGGAAGTTTCAGCGACGCCGAGGAATTCACCTGGAGTCATCAGGCCGCGCTGCGGATGCTGCCAACGGATCAGGGCTTCGACGCCCGCGATCTCACCCGTATCCAGCATCACGATCGGATGGTAGAAGACCCGGAACTCGCCATTGGCAAGCCCGCGACGCATGTCCTGTTCAAGCAAGCGAGCGGCGTCCAGATCGGAACTCGACGCGGTCGGAGCGACAATTGCCGCCACTTCGGGCGTAAACACCGGAGACTCCGTTTTGCCAGCCTTGCTGGCCGCCATGGCGCGCGAGGCATCCTGCAGCATTTCTTCGCCGCCCGAATACTTGCGGCCCAGGCTGGGTGCGAAGCCGACGTTCAACTTAAAGTTGACCGTCTTGCCCAAATATTCAAAGGGCTTAGCCAACTGATAGCGAAGCAGTTCGCCGAGATCCTGCAGTTTCTTCTGGTCGGCAGTGTGCACCAAAGCAACAAACTCGTCGCTGCCGTGGCGCGCCACAAAGCTGTCCTTGGGTAGGGATTCGACAATCCGTTTGCCGGCCTCGGCAAGCGCCTTGTCGCCGCCGCGGGTGCCGAGGGTCTCATTGACGGCGGCAAATTTCTCTAGGTCGAGAAAGGCAACGCTGAAGGGCCGGGCATCCGTCAGCTTCGATAGCTGACCGTTCACGCGATCGAGGAACAAGGCGCGGTTCGCCAGGCCCGTGATCGAATCGTGGAACGCTTCAAACAACAACTGCTCGTCCATGTCCTTCTGGTCGTGAATATCCATCTGCAATCCAACCAGCCGCACCGGCTCGCCGGCGGCGTTGCGCATGGCCATCGCCCGTGTCAGCATCCAGCGATACTCGCCAGACTTGGTTCGAGCGCGATACTCGGCTTCCAAATGATCGGCTTGGCCTTTCAAGTGGTTGGAGATCTTGTTGCGCAACAGAGTCAGATCGTCGGGGTGGATCATGAGATACCACTCGCCCACGTCGCCGGCAATATCGTCGTCGGCATAACCCAACATCTCTTTCCAGCGTGGCGAGAAGTACACATCGTCATTGCGCAAATTCCAATCCCACAGCCCGTCGCTGTTTCCCAGCGCGTTCAGGGTCTTGGTCTTCTCATCGACATCGAGAGCGTCAATGGCCGACTTCTTCTCGGTGATGTCGCGATGGATGGCCACCGCGCCAATCCGTTTCTTGTCGTCGTCGTAGGTGGCCGTTACCGATACATCCTGCACAATTTCGCGGCCGGTGTGCGAGAAATTCGACACTTCGCCCTTCCAGAAGCCCACCGTATCCAGCGATTCGCGGATGGTTTCGCGGCTAGGCACTTGCAACCAATCCGGCAGCAACTCGCCCAGGGTCTTGCCTTGGGCAAAGGCTGCGGACAAGTCGTAGAGATCCTCCGCGGCCTTGTTCATCCAAACCACGCGGGACTCTGTGTCGTAGGTGACAATGGCGTCTTGGACGGCATTGAGGAACCATGCCGGTGACACGTCGGGTGCCGCAGCTCGGCTGCGGCCGGTGACGTCGCGCGCGCTCATCACCGTTAGGCTGGTGCCCTGGATCATGTTCATGACGCTTTCGATTTCACGCATCGATCCGTCCTGATGTCGAACCTGCATGGTGCGTGGCGCACTGGGCCCAAGTCCCTTGGCGGCCTCCTCCATTGCTTCACGCACTGCCGGGGAATCGGCGGCTTGCAACAGTTCCATGGCTTTTGCGCCAACCATCTCTTCGGGTTTGAACCCGAGCACCTGCTGCACGGCGGGATTGATGTACTGCAATGTCGAATCGAGATCGAGGACCGCAAGAATATCGGAGGCGTTCTCCACCAGCGCGCGGAAATTCGCCTCGCGCTGCGCCAGGTCTTCTTGAGCCAGCTTCTCGCTGGTCACGTCGGCCATAAAGCTCATCCACCGCGTCACCGGCGCGGCCTCGTCCTGCGGGTCGTGCAGCGGCGCGGTCCATACGCTCAGGTCTAAACGAGTGCCGTCCTTGCGGGTGGCCTTCATGTCCTGGCGATGCCAGAAGCCCGCTTCGGGAACCTTCACTTGGATTGGGCTCTGCTTGCCCAGCAGTTCTTCGCCGCTCCAGCCGGTGGCGGCCTCGGCCAGCTTGTTCCAACTCAGCACCGTGCCCGACTGATCGAGTACTTGCACGGCCAGCGGAGTGTCAGCAAGAAGGGCTTCGAGCAGCTTGGCGGTGCTCATCGACGGCATCATCACCGGCTCGCCCGGTACCGGCACTTCCACGTACACGGTCTCGGTCACCGTTTGGATTTCGGTGCGGATCTCCGGCACGTACTCTTTTACATATTCGGTCACGTATTCGGTGACATATTCCTTGACGATCTCCGTGCGTACCTCAACCACAGGGTCGGCAACCGGAGCGAGGACAGGCGCGGCTAGTGGGGCGGCCACGGCCTCCTCCACCTTCTTCAACAACACAATCCAGTGCGAGGTGCGATTCATAAAGTCGGCGACCGGCTTCATCCGCATCTCAACATCCACCGGGTCCATCGCCTTGCGCGATACCGAGAAGCGCGTTGCCATCGCCTGATTCTTCTGCATCGCCTCCTTCATCGCCAGGACATGAAGGCCACCCGCAAGGACGGCACTCGTTTAGACCTGAGCGTATGGACCGCGCCGCTGCACGACCCGCAGGACGAGGCCG
>JANXUM010000231.1 GCA_025356215.1 Bryobacter sp.
CAGAATCGGCTCAGCCGCCAACGCCCCATGCCGCATCGCATTGCTCAGAATTTCTTCGATCGCGATGTTCAGATCGGCCTGCGCATCTCCGTCCAACCCACGCTCTACCCAAAAACCATCCAGGATCTCCGTAACGCGCCCGATCTCGGCCAAATCATTGCCGATCTCCACAGAAAATTCCGGGCTACCCGCGTTCACGCCCTCAAGTGTAGCAACCCCAAGTTAGTCACTAAATTGTAACTTTGATATTTTTTGGCGGACTTGGCTCAGCTTTCACGCCTACTCAGTTACGGATGCCGACATCGGCCTTGCCATCACTGGAGGTACTAGAACTTACACCGATTCGCGGTACTGGCAGTCAAACGAAGTTAGTTGTCTTGACTTTGTACTGCCACTGCCCTATCGTCGTACAGGTTTTCTATTCTCGCGTTCCCCGTAGCGCGCTAACCTTTCCCGCGCGCGTGGGTGCGGCAGGGCTCTCCGCTGCATTCAGCGGAGGCCGGTATCCGTAAAACTTTTTTACGTACTGAGACAATCATGAAGGACAAAAATAAATTGATGTATCAAGCTTGGAATACTCTAAGCCGCCGCTGCGGCAAGTCGATCGTCGCCTTGCTCCTCGGCTTCGCCGCTCTATTGCCCCAGGTCGCCCGTGCCGACGACGACGACAACAAAATCCCCCAGTTGCGCTTTTTCAAAAATTACTTTGTCACCGGCGATTACACCGTCGCTGGCGTCGGCCTGCGCGGCAAGGGTGTCAACGGCTTCGCCACCGGCAACATCAATCTGTCCAACGTTCCAGCCGGCGCCGACCCCATCGCCGCCTTCCTCTATTGGCAGACCGTTGAGACCACACCCAAACCCTCCGCCGCCAATGGCTACTTCCGCGGCAAGGCCATTGTCGGGCTGCCCATCGGAGATCTCAATAACGCGGCCTGCTGGAGCAACGGTGGCACGACCGGACCGTCCGGCTCTTCGGGCCGCGTCTACCGCGCCGATGTCCTGCGCTACCTCGACATCGATAGCGTCAAGAATGTCCGCATCGCCAATGGAGCTCACTCCGTCCGTCTGCCCGACAGCGGCGCCAATGCCAACGCGGGTGCCCCCTTCACCAACGGTGCCACCCTGGTCGTCATCTATCGAATCGTCGTCCCCGGTAACCCGATGGCCACCCCCCTGCGCGCGATCGCAATCTACGACGGCGCTTCCACCATGTCGAAGCACTCCGATGATTTCTCCCAGACAATCAAGGGCTTCTATCAGGCTTCGTCCAATCCCTCCGCCCGCCTCACCACAATCGTTGGCAACGGCCAGCCGGGCTATCGCGCCTCACTGGAGGTTAACAATCGGGAATTCGAATATAAAACCTTCGTTGGCGCTCAAGGCCCCCGCTGGGACAACCCCTCGTTTAACATCCCACTGTCCAGGAACGCTTCTTCACTTAACGTCGACGTCTCAACCGACGATAACAACGCCTGCCTCACCTGGGCCGCAATGATCGTCTCCACCAACGTCACCGATACCGATGGCGACGGCCTCCTCGACGTCTGGGAAACCAGCGGCCTTCACTTCAATCCTGGCACCGCCAACCGCGCCGCCACTTTCGGCGGTTGCGCGGACTACCGCAATGAACCCTGCGTCAATCTTCCCAAGATGGGTGCCGTCAACGGTCAAAAAGACCTCTTTGTCGAAATCGATTGGCTCCAAGGCGTCAGCCAAGGCCTAAATCACACTCATAAACCCAAGCTCGACGCCCTCGCGCAAGTCGCCACCGCCTTCAAAAGCCGCGGCGTCCGCCTCCATTTCGACGTCGGCAACAATTACCAGGCTTCCTCCGGCCCGGACATGATCTTCGTCCCCACCGCCTATGCTCAAGGCGGCGAAGCCATCCAGGAATCCTCTCTCAGTTGCATTCCCACCGCCAAGAGCCCTTGCAATTACTCCACTCCCTACGCCGTCCTTAGCTTCAAGAAGGGCTTCTCCGGCGTCCGCGACGGTTACCCCGCTCTCAAGATCCCGTCGCACTTCAGCCGCCTGCGCAAGGACATCTTCCACTACGCCCTTTTCGCCCACGCCCTCGCCGGCCCCTTCGGCCCCAACGGCCTTCCCTTGAGCCCAGAGCCCAAAACCATCTCCGGCGTCGCCGACCGTCCCGGTGCCGATCTGATGATCACCCTCGGCCTCTGGCGCTCCGACATTCCCGAAAACGATCAGGTCGGTAGCACCCTGGTTCAGGCCGGCACGCTCATGCACGAGCTCGGTCACAACCTCGGCCTCTCCCATGCCGGTAACCTCCGCACGCCCAACTGCATGCCCAATTACCCCAGCGTGATGAACTACCTCTACCAAACCCGCGGCCTCACCCTCCCCAACGGCACCCAGCGCATCGACTTCTCTCCCGGCACCCTCCTCGGCCTCAACGAAAACGCCGTCTCTGAGACCGCCGGTCTCGGTGCCGCCTCCTACCGCGTCCGCTTCTACGGCCCCCTGGGTCCCCTCGACCCGCCCAATAGCGCCGCCAAGGTCTACTGCGACGGCTCCCCCATCACTGGCAGCGGGGGCCTCACCCGCCTTGAAAACAGCTTCACCAATTTCATCGACTGGAACCATGACGGCGTCTCCACCCCCGGCACACTTCCCATCGATGTCAACTTCAGCGGCAAGCTCGGCGACGGCGTCAACGGAACCCCCTTCTTCGCCGATTCCAACGACTGGGCCTCCCTCAACTTCCAGCAAATCGGCGCGCGTCTCAACGTCAACGGCCTCTCCACCGACGTGGGCGTCAACGATCTCGGTGTCAACGACCTCGGAGTTAACGATCTGGGTGTCAACGACCTCGGCGTCAATGACCTGGGCGTAAACGACCTCGGCGTCAACGACCTCGGCTCGGTCGATGGCGGCGATGTTGATTACGAAACCGCCGTCCTTTCCACCATCGACCCGCCCCCCGCCCCCACACCCGATTGCCCCACTTGCGGCCTCTCTTCGGTCAACAAGATCGACCGCGTCACCCTAAGTTGGACCGCTCCCGCCACCGGCAGCGTCGCCAGCTACAACGTCTACCGCATCGCCCCCGGCAGCCCGCTCCCCATCTTTGTCAAAAGCGTCCCCGGCGGCCAGGTCATCACCACCACCGACGACATCGCCAACGGCACAACCACGCTGTTCAACGTCAACTACACCTACTTCATCACCTCGGTTGTGGCCCGCCCCGGCGGCACTGTCGAGAGCGGCCCGGGCAATACCGCCCCCGGCATCGTCAAGCGCATCTTCGTCGCTGGGCTCAATCCCACCCGCTTCTATCTCGACCCCAACCCGGCCACCCTGTTCACCATCACCGGTCTGGACCTCCCCGCCCCCGCGGGCGCGGTCTGCACCACCACGGCCACCCAGACCAGCGACGCCGGCAACTACCCAATCGTCTGCTCCGGCCCCGCCACCACCGCCAATGCGATCAACGGGATCGCCTACACCAACGGCGTACTGACCATCAATCCGCGACCGCAATCCATCGCCTTCGGCCCACTGGCTCAAAAGACCTACGGCGACCCCGACTTCGCACTTACCGCCACAGCCACCTCCAATCTGACAGTCAGCTTCACAGCCGGCCCCAACTGCTCTGTATTGGGCAGCACGGTCAAGATTACCGGCGCCGGCTCCTGCACGGTCACGGCGCAGC
>JANXUM010000255.1 GCA_025356215.1 Bryobacter sp.
AACCGACCTCCACGGCAACATTTACCCCTACGACTACTTCACTCAAAAGCCCGCCAATCTCGGCCTCGCCAAGATCGCCACCCTCGTCGCCGAACAGCGCAAGCTCACCCCCGACGCACTGCTGATCGACGCCGGCGACACCATCCAGGGCTCCCCTCTCGAAAGCGTCTATCAGACCTTCAAACTCACCGGCAAGCTGCCCCGCGAAATTACGATTCCCGCCCGCGCCTTCCAGCTCGATCCCATGATGCTCGTCATGAACTCGCTTAACTACGACGCCATGACCGTCGGCAATCACGAATTCTACTACGGCCTCGACAACCTCAACGCCGCCCGCCGCGCCGCCCGTTTTCCCTGGCTTAGCGCCAACACCGTCGCCAGCGGCCCCAACGTCAAACCCTTCGTCCCCTATCTCGAAAAGACAGTCCAAGGCGTCCGCGTCGCCATCATCGGCCTCACCACTCCCGCCATCCCCACCTGGGAAAAACCTCAAAATTACAAAGGCTACTCCTGGGAAGCCGCCACGGTCGCACTCAAACGCCTGATGGCTGTCTGGGGAGACAACCCGCCCGACCTCATCGTCGTTTGCGCCCACAGCGGCATCGACAAATCCGGCGGTCCTAACAGCAATGAGAACTTCTCCTGGCAAGCCGCCGAAGTCCCCGGCGTCACTGCCGTCGTCTTCGGCCACAGCCACAGCGAACTCGCCGAAGCCTTCAACGGCGACACCCTTCTCACCCAGCCCAAAAACTACGGTGCCTCCCTCGCCCGGCTCGACTTCGAATTCACCCGCAACGCCGCCGGCAAGTGGCAACTCTTCTCACGCCGCAGCCGCCTGCTCAAAGTTACTGCCGCAACAGCGCCCGACGAGAACATCCTCGCCCTCGCCAAGCCCTATCACGACGCTACCGAGCAATTTCTTTCCAGCCCCATCGCCACGGCCAAGACCGAGCTCAGCGCCAATCACGGTCGCTTTGAGGACTCCGCTCTGGTCGACGCCATCCACGAGGTCCAACTCCACTACACCAAGGCCGACGTCTCCCTCAGCGCCCTCTTCAATCCCCGCCTGGTCGTCAAGTCGGGCCCGGTCACCATGCGCGAAGCCGCCGCCCTCTACGTCTACGACAATACGCTCTACAAGATCGAAGGCAACGGCAAAATGCTGCGCGAAGCGCTCGAAAACGCGGCCCGCTACTTCAACACCTGCCCCACGCCCGCCTGCGACTCTGGCGAGCTCATCAATCGGGCCTTCATGGGCTTCAATTTCGACATGGCCGAAGGAGTCACCTACGATGTCGATCTCACCAGGCCCGCCGGCAGGCGCATCGCCAACCTCCGCTTCAAGAACGCCCCCTTGGCTGACACCCAGCCCCTGACCATCGCGCTCAACAACTACCGCGCCGCCGGTAGCGCCGGCTACGACATGTTCAAGGACGCCAAAATCCTCTGGCAATCCAACGACGCCATCCGCGATCTGATCATCGAATACTACGGCAGCAAGAAGACCCTCCCCACGCAACCCAGCAACAATTGGAAAATCATCCCGGAGGCCGCGCACCAGCGCCTGCTCGGCATGGTGCAAACTCAATAGCAATGTCTCCACTGCTCGTCGGCATCGCCGGCGCATCCTGCTCGGGCAAGACCGAACTCGCCCGCGCCATCGCCCGCCACCTACAGGACGACGCCCTGCTCTTCGCGCTCGACCACTACTACATCGACCGCTCACACATCGCACAGCCCGATCGATCGCACTTTAACTTCGATCATCCCGATGCCCTGGACGTCCCGCTGTTGATCCGCGACGTCGAGAGCCTCAAGCTGGGTCTGTCGATCGAGCAGCCCCGCTACAGCTTCGTCACCCATTCGCGATTGGAGGATACAGAGCCCGTCGCCCCCCGCCCTGTAATTCTGATCGAAGGCCTCTTCAGCCTTTACTGGCCCGCTCTGCGCGACCTGCTGGACCTGCGCGTCTACGTGGAATCTCCGGACGACGAGTGCTTCCGCCGCCGCTTACGCCGCGACGTGGCCGAGCGCGGACGAAGCCCCGAGTCGATCGAAGAGCAATACGCAACGACGGTCCGCCCCATGGCCGTGCAATTCGTCCGCCCCACCGCCGCCTTCGCCGATCTCACCGTCTCCGGAGTCGTCCCCATCGACTCCAGCGTCCGCCTAACCCTGAACGCAATCGAAGTCCGTCGCATCGCTTCTATCTCGTCTTGAGAAAGGCGATCGGCGCGGCGCAACAAAGTGCTCCTCCGCCGAACATCTGAAATGCACAAAATATTTTGTTGGCGTGATCGAATCGGGCGACGCTCCGCGCCTCGTAAAGTATGAGCAGGCAACTGCCGCAACTGTTGAACCGTATGTAAAGCCGCCGCAAGTGGGCGCTTCGTCCATGAAAAACTTCGTACCAAGTCTTGAACTAACTGATTAGGAGCTGTAATGCACTCACATCTGGATTGGATACCTGGCCTTGAAAAGCCAGCCGCGCTTCTGCAACCGATTGTGGCGCTCTTCGTAATGGCTTCTATCGCTCATACCGGTACCTTAACGGCTTCGACCGTCCTCTTCCTCTCCAAGCCCTATCAACTCGCGTCGTTCAACAAGAAGCGCAATCCGATGTGGGAATTTACCGCTCCCGGCGAAAAAATCACCGACTGGACGACGCTCTTGACGGTCATTGATCGCCCCGACGCAAAATCCCGCCCAGAGCTGGACCGTCTGGCCGAAGGAGTAATCGCGCAGTATAAGTCGAATGGCGGAAAGATTCTGTTGGCAAAGACCATGAAGGATCCCTCGGGAATACCCTACAACTACATCGTTGCCGCCTTTGATGAGCCCGCCAAACACCGCTTCGAACTGAACTTCGTAAAGGTGGGTCTGGGTAGGAAGAACGCCTACATGATCGTGTACGGAGTCCGGGTGACCGACCCGGCGGACTATCCCGGCAAGGCCAAGATCTTTCTCGATCAACGGTCGTCCGAAATCGGTAAAGCCCTCGCCGGCACACCGCTACCCGATCTTGCCACGCTGCCGCGCAATGAGTTCTGAGACGAACTTCAAAAGGATAAATCTGTGAAAACTTCAAGTGAGGCGATAACGGGAACGGCTAAGACCGCGCCGGCGTTTGCGCGGGTAGGATCAGCCCAATGAGATTCTCGGTTCTTCTGCTTGTTTTTTGGGCTACCGCCGCATGGAGTGCGGACGCGTTCTATGAGGGTTCGTGGAAAGTTGCGGCGGCGGCGGTTGCGCCGTGGTGGAGCGACCCGAGCCACCAACCGAGCAGCGCCGAAATGAAGACGCTGCTCGGCCAGATAATCGAATTCAAAAAGAAGGAGATTCTAGGGCCGCAGGAGGCGGCGTGCCGGGGGCCTCGTTATCGATTGAAGTACTATCCGGCGGACATGCTGTTTCAGGGAATGTTCGGCGAGATGGCGACCCGACCCGGCCAGCCCAAGCCTTTTCAGACGGCAGCCTCGATTGGCTTCAACGGCACAAAATGGAAAACGCTGGAAACGGGCTGTGGCTATGCACTGGATTTCCATTTCCTGGACGATCGAACGGCAATGTTCGCGCTCGACAACTACATCTACACATTGAGAAAGCAGTAGCGACATGAAGTGGCAGACCGGGAATTACACGCGACGCTTTGCGATCTTTTTTGAAGACCGGAGGACGCCGATAGAAGTGCGCTTTGCCTTTGAGAAGCGTCTGACGATTTTGTTGGTGCTGGAGCAATTACAAGAGGAGTCGCTAAAAGAGTCACTGACATATGCGGCAGATTACGCTTCGTCCTATGAAGGCCTGCACGGGCGGATCGAGCTAAGCTTCCTGGCGCTGGGAACGTACCGATTTTGCTTCGATGCGGCGCGGGCGCGGGACCAGAAGGGCTTTTTGCCACCGCTGCCGGGGTCAAAGTTTGCGGAAGTCGGCGTACTGGACGAACCGAAGTTCCATGAAGACGTCGAGCGACTCTTCAGCATCTGGGTCGATGGTCTCGCGGTTGTTGACGCGGTTGAGCCGATGACGCCGGAAGCGCGCAAGATTTTCCTTCGCCAGTCGCGGAATGCCGTCGAAGACGACACGCGTCTGCGGGAGCTCCAACGGGACCATACCGGCGTTGCGGCGGCGCAGCAGGCGGTTCTCGATGACTTGAAGGCGGGAAAGTATTTCGTCTCGGCAAGTCACGAGGGCGTCGTTCGGGTGCAAATGGAAGGAAGCCAACTCGTGCGCACAGAAGACGGCGAGGCACCGTCGGTGGAACGTTACGCCACCCGCGAGGAGATCCTTAGGTACCTCCGCAACCGCTTCGACTGGGAGGCTTGCCGGGATACGATTCCGCACAGACCTCCAGAATTGGAGATCTGGAAATTTATTCGCAGTCAGCTTGAATGAAGAAAGGCCCAGGCGAGCCGAAGCTCCCCGGGCCTTACCGACGTCACGCTTGCGCGGTGACTTACTTCTTAACGGTCTTTTTTGCCACGCCCGCCTTCGGGGCAGCCTTCTTCACTGCTGGCTTCGCAGCCGGCCCGGTCACCGGCCAGCCCTTCACCTTATCGTTCTCCACTTCCAACTTCAGCGAGAACGGCTCCTTGGTGTACTCCTTGGCGACGCCCGTGAACTCCAGCTCGGTGCCCGGATCGGCCTTGCCGCGCAGCGCCTTTTCAAACACAAGCGTCACTTCCGGCTGGTCCGCGCTCTCCACCGCCAACACCACTTCCTTCGGGTTCGTCTCCGGCTTCATGCTGACAACCTTGCCCTTGAAAGTCGGCAATTCGGCGTCCTTCACATTCGCCCAATAAGCTTCGCCGTCCGCCGCCAAAATCGCCTTCTTCAAGGTGATGTATTGGAACAGCATCGGGTTCTCGCTCTTGAACTTGTCCTCGTTCTCGGCCATCTTCTCTTCTTTGGACTTGATCTTGAAGTCCGCAGGCGGAAGCACGCTCGCCTTGGCCTTCTCGATGATCTCGGCCACTTCCTTCTTGTCGTCGCCGGCAAAGGCCGTGAAGACACGCTGGAAGTAAGCCGCCACTTGCGCCTTGCGCGCCGCATCCATTGCGCCCGGGCCTTCCAGGTTGCCGGCGCGGGCAAAGTGCCACATCGCCTCGGCCTGCCTCTTGGCGTTCTTCTGCTGCACAATCACCGTGCCCAGGAGGTAGCTCAGGTTCGCCGTGCCAGGGCTCAGTTCAAGGCCCTTCACAAAGATCTTCTCCGCTTCCGCGTAATTCTTCTTCTGTTGCTCAACCCAGCCCAAGGTCGTGATTGCCTGCACTTCCAGGTCAACCTTCTGCTGATTCCACTGCGCGTCTGTGGTTCCCGCAGGCTTCTTGCCTGGATCGTATACGTTCGGCAACTCGCCGATCAGCCCGTTGGCCGCCTTCACTCCCAACGCCATGCCCTCGGCATCCTTCTTGTCCATCGTCACCGTCATCGCGTTGATGAAGTACAGCGCCTGAAAATTCTTCGGGTCCAGCATAAGCACGTCTTTGCTCGCTTGGTACAGCCCCGGGCCGTCGCCCTTCTTGTTGTAGATCCCGATATACGCTGTCGCGCGGTTCATCTTGAACTCGGACTCCGGATATTTCTCTTTCCACTGGTTCAGTAGTTGGATCTGCTTGTCCGGGTTCGTTTCTTTGACGATCGATTGGTACAGCTCATACTCCGCTGTGTCCTTCCACTGCGGTTGGGGCGCTTGCGCGGCCACAAGCCCGGCGGTTGCCAGCGTCGCGGCAACTACGCCGCCGAGAATCAATTTACGAAAGGATTGAGTGAGTACTTTCACTGGCTCCAGCCTCCTGAGATAAGACGATGCAAAGATATTGTTTTTGGTTTCTGCGACTGCGGCCATCCCCGTCAACTCGGCAAGTTCTGACCGCACAGAATCTTTTGGGGAGTATAACAGAACTCCCCGCGTCCATTCGACGCCGCCCCCATCGTTTTTGTTTCCGCAGGTGCTAGGATGATCGGAATGCGTTGGCTTGACTACGGCGTGATCCTCGCCTACCTAATCGGGATCACCGCCTTCGGCTTCCGTTTCCGCGACAGCCAGAAAACACTCAAAGATTACTTCCTCGGCGGACGGACCACGCCCTGGTGGGCCATCGCCTTCTCCATCGTCTCCGCCGAGACCTCAACATTGACCGTCATCGGCACTCCCGCCCTCAGCTTCAACGGCAACTTCGGCTTTCTCCAGGTCGTCTTCGGGTACCTGATGGCCCGCATCGTCATCAGCGTCCTTTTCCTGCCTCAATACTTTCGTGGAGAAATGTTCACCGCCTACGAACTGATGCTCCGCCGCTTCGGTCCCAACATTCGCAAACTCACCGCCGGGTCCTTCCTCGGCCTCCGCGCCCTGGCCGAAGGCGTCCGCGTCTTCGCCATCTCCATCGTTGTCTCGATCATCCTCGGCACCGGCGAACTGGTGAGCGAGTTTGTCATCGTCTGCCTCACCCTTCTGTACACCTTTGAAGGGGGAATGACCGCCGTCATCTGGACCGACGTGGTGCAGATGGTCCTCTACGTCGCCGGTGCCATCCTCAGCCTCTTCGTGATCCTCCAGCAGATCCCCGGCGGCTGGGATCACGTGGTCCAGATGGCCGGAGACGCCAACAAATTCCAAGTCTTCGATTTCGCCTTCTCCCTCACGCCCGCCTTCTTCGCCAAAACCTACACCTTCTGGGCCGGCTTCTTTGGCGGATGCTTCCTCACTACCGCATCGCACGGCACCGAGCAGCTCATGGTGCAGCGCCTGCTGTCGGCCAAGTCTGAGCGCGAGGCCCGTCTCGCCCTCTTCTCCAGTTGGTTTCTCATCCTCTTCCAGTTCGCTCTCTTCCTCATCATCGGCGTCATGCTGTGGGTCTACTACTCCGACGCCAAGCTCCCCGCACCCAACCCTCCAGACCGCATCTATCCCAAATTCATCTGGGACTTCTTGCCCCCCGGGGTGAGCGGCCTCGTCATCGCCGCCATCCTCGCCGCCGCCATGAGCAACTTGAGCGCCGCACTCAACTCCCTGGCCTCCACCACCGTCATGGACTTCATCAAGCCCGCCGACATCAAGCCGCGCACCGATGCCGCCTACCTCAGCCTTGCCAAGAAGATGACCGTCCTGTGGTGCGGCATCCTCTTCCTGATTAGCCTGCTCGCGCGCAACGTCAAGAGCGTACTCGAGGCTGGCCTGGGCATCGCATCCATCGTCTACGGTGCCCTGCTCGGCGTCTTTTTGCTTGGCCTGCTCACCAAACGCACCGGTGAGCGCGCCGCCATGATCGGCATGAGCCTTGGCCTCGCCCTCATGCTCTATGTCAAATTCCAAACCTCGATCGCCTGGACCTGGTATGTCCTCATCGGAAGCTCCGTCACCTTCCTAACTGCCCTTCTGGCTTCATACCTCGTCACCGAAAAAGAGAACCCCCTAAATGTCTGAAAAACTCCTCTCCCTCCGCCGCGATCTTGGCCTGTGGGGTGCCGCCGCCATTGTCGTCGGCACGGTCATCGGCAGTGGCGTCTTCGTCGTTCCCAAGCGCGCCGTCATCGCCACCGGCTCCCCCGACTGGGTCACCCTGGTTTGGGTCGTGGGAGGCCTACTGAGCCTCGCAGGCGCACTGACCTATGCCGAGTTGTCGGCGATGATGCCCGAGGCCGGTGGCGAGTACGTGTACCTCAAAGAGGCCTACGGCCCCTTCTGGGGCTTCCTTTATGGCTGGACCCAGTTCTGGGTCGCGAAATCCGGCTCAATCGCCACCTTGGCCAGCGGCTTCCTCATCTACCTCTCCAATTTTGTTCCGATACTGGAACAAACCTTCGCCACCGTTCCTATCCCTCTCGGACCCAACGGGGGTCCGCTCGAACTCAAATTGGGACAACTGGCTGCAATGTGCCTCATCCTATTCCTCGCCGCAGTCAACTATTTCGGCGTAAAAGCCGGCGGCCAATTGCAGATCGTTGTCACAATTGCCAAGGTTGGTCTCCTCCTGGGGATCATCGCTTTGGGTTTGTTTTCGTCACAAGGCAGCACCGCGAACTTCACTAGTTCGGTCATGCCAAATCCGGGCGGGGCCAGCGGCTTCTTCGTCGCCTTGGTCGCCATCCTCTGGGCCTACGACGGCTGGAACAACGTCAGCATGGTTTCCAGCGAAATCAAGAACCCACAGCGCAATCTGCCCTTGGCTCTGATCTTTGGCACCTTGGGCGTCATGGCCATCTACCTGCTAGCCAATACGGCCTATTTCTATGTCCTTTCCAGCGCCGAGGTGGCCGCCAGCGACCGCGTCCCCGCCCAGATGATGCGCAAGCTATTCGGCCCATCCGGGGCCAATTGGGTCTCTGTCGCCGCTATGATCTCGATCTTCTCAGCTCTCAACGGCAGCATCCTCTCGGGCGGCCGCGTTCCCTTTGCCATGGCTCGCGACGGGCTCTTCTTCAAGAAAATCGCCGAAGTGCACCCCGTATACCGCTCCCCGGGCCAATCTATGCTCTGGCTCAGCCTCTGGAGCGCCGTACTCGTTTTCTCCGGCCAGTATGACCAACTGGCTGCCTACGTAGTCTTTGCCAGTTGGATCCTGTACGGCATGACCGCAGCCGCCGTGATCGTATTGCGGCACAAGCGGCCAGACCTCGAAAGACCCTATAAAACATGGGGTTATCCGGTCGTCCCCGGGCTCTTTGTGCTCGTAGCCGCGATCCTCATCTTCTTCACTTTAAAGGATCAGCCCCGCGAATCACTCCTTGGTTTGGGTATCATCGCGTGCGGAATTCCGTTCTACTGGTACTGGAGTCGATTAAAAAAGGCGTAGGCTTGCCCACACAAAAAACTGTTCTAATTTCGGAACAAGACTCTTGTATCGCAGCCAATAATCCGATATAACTGCATTAAGCTGGCTGTCTTGAATTGAGCCAGGAATCCATTGCGGAGGCTATATCCGTGGACTTGATGAAGATTTTGGAAGATTTGCGGCGTGAACGGGCATCGATCGAAGAAGCGATCTTAACGCTGGAGCGCCTTGTCGAAGGCCGTGGCCGGCGTCGCGGACGGCCGCCCACATGGCTGGCGGAGGCCCGTAAGCGCGGGGCCAGTGACAGCGAGCCAGAACCGGAGGAGGCCGAGGCTGAAGAGCCTCGCACCGCCCGCGGCACCACACATCTCTAGGGGTAAATCAGATACTGCTGGCGCTTTTCGCCGAATCGGGTGAGCGCCAGTGCCATTGATTGTTCAATCTCCACTGCGGCCTCGCCCCGCCGGACGCGCTGGATAACATCTTGACTGCCGATCAGCTTCCGGTTTACTTCCAAATTCAGTTCTTTTGGGTAGAGCCGCTGCAAGGTCTCCATGAGGCTTAGGCCGAGACGAGTCGAGCGGAAGGCTTCACGATCCGTGATCGTAAAGCGCACTCCTCCGACCTTAGTTCCGGAAAAGTAGCTCGCCGTCGGCTCAAAACTCGTCGGATAGGCGCGCAATCCCGGGATCGCCAGTTTGTTCAAGGCTTCGGCCACTTTCAACCCATCCATCCATGGTGCGCCGATCTGTTCGAACGGCGCGTCCGTTCCCCTCCCCACCGACAGATTCTTCGAGAATTCGAGCATAGCCACGCCGGGGTAAAAGGTCGCCTCTTGCAGACTCTTCATATTCGGCGAGGGGTTCACCCAGCCGAGGCCTGTGCGGTCGAACCAGTCGGCGCGCTTCCAGCCACTCATCGGCGCCACGGTCAAGCGCGCTTTCTTCGGAAGCGTGTCGTTGGCGAATCGTGCCAATTCGCCGATCGTGAAGCCGTGCCGGACTGGAATTGGCAGGCAACCTACAAAGCTCATCTCCGCCTCTTCCATCACAGGGCCCTCCACGTGGTCGCCGGTCAAGGGATTGGGACGGTCGAGGACGACGAACTCGATGTTCAACTGAGCCGCAACCTCCATCGCGTTCTTCATGGTGCAACCGTAGGTGTAGAAGCGTGCGCCGATGTCCTGGATATCAAAGACAAGGGTATCGATGCCTTTGAGGTTTGTCGTGTTCGGCTTCCGCTTTTCGTCGTAGTAGAGGCTATACACGGGTAGCTTGCTGGCGGGGTCGCGCGAGTCGGCGACCTTGTCGTCATCCTGCTTGCCGAGGATACCGTGCTCGGGACTGAACAGGGCCGTGAGGCGGACGCCTCCGGCCAGCATGAGGTCAATGTTGCGCTGGCCGTCGCGGGCTAGGCCGGTGTGGTTGGTAATCAGGCCGACCCGCTTGCCGGCGAGCATTTTGAACTTGTCGGCGGCCAGGCGGTCGAGGCCCGTGAGTACGACCGTCGCGTCGCGATTGGCGGCGGCCGAGTAGTTGCGGCTGACGTGGGCGGCGGCGACACTGGCCACCTTGCTTCGGAGGGCGGTGATAGGCGTGCCGCGTTTGGGGTGGACCGAGTTGGCCAGAAGGATCACATAGCTCTCGGTGGACGGGTCGATCCAAATGCTGGTGCCGGTGAAGCCGGTATGCCCGAAAGATCCGATCGGGTAGAGGTCACCGCGGTTGCCGGCAAAGGGCGAATCGATGTCCCAACCGAGGCCGCGCACGGCAGGCAGGTTGGCGGGGGACTGAGGCCGGGTGGCGGCGGCGACAGTGAGGGGCGAGTAAAGGGGCGACCCCTTGCGCAGGTACATGCGGGCGAACTTGGCAAGGTCATCGGCGGTGGTGAAGAGGCCGGCGTGGCCGGCGACACCGCCCATGAAGCGAGTGGTCTCGTCGTGCACGGTGCCGCGAATCAGGCCTTCGGTGGGGGCGATGCGGGGGATCAGCGACGGGTCGGGCAGGTAGCCGCTGTCGGACATCTCAAGGGGAGCGAGCACCTGCTCCTTGACGAACTCGTTGAGGGGCTTGCCGCCGACGCGACGGACGATCTCCCCCAACAGGATGAAGTTGATGTCGCTGTAGACGAACTTGACGCCGGGCTCGCCGGTAGGCTTGTCGACTAGCGCCTTTTGGATGCCGAGGTCATAGCCGCTCCAGGCGGGCTCGAGGTCGAGATCGGGGCGGAGGCCGGAGTAGTGAGTCAGCAAGTGGCGGAGGGTGATCTCGCTCTTGCCACCTTGGAACTCGGGCAGGTACACCGTGACGCGATCGCTCAGGCGGAGCTTGCCGTCTTCAACGAGGCGCAGCACAGCGCTGGTGGTGGCGATGACCTTGGTGAGGCTGGCGGCGTCGAAGATCGTGTCGACTGTCATGGCCTCTCGGGTTGGGGTGACAGAGCGTTGGCCGTAGGCTTTGCGATGGACGATGCGGTCTTTGTAGCCGACGATGCAAACCGCGCCGGGGATCTCGCCTTTGGCAACGGAGGCCTCGATGACAGCGTCGAGTTGGGGGATCTGTTGGGCGGCGATCAAGAGAAGGAGGGGGAGCATTAAGAGAGTACCTTGTGGGCAAGAGTGTCAATTTTGCGGGCCAGCTTGAAGTCGAGCGCGGTGAGGCCGCCGGCGTCATGGGTAGTGAGGATGAATTCGACCATGCCGTAGACGTTGCGGAACTCGGGGTGGTGGCCCAGCTTCTCGGCTTCCAACGCCACCGCAGTGAGAAAGGAGAAAGCCTCGACGAAGTCTTTGAACTGGAAAATACGCAGCAATTTGCCTCCAAAGATCACTTTCCAACCGGGAATCGTACAGATCTCGGTGAGTGTTTCTTCTTCGGTCAACTTTTGCGGGGCCATGTTGCTTATGATAAACGCTATGTCCGTAGTACTCGCTCCGCTCCGGCGCAATCTAGACGCCATGCCTTCGCCGGACCCGGATCATCCGGGACTGTTGTTGCGGGACATGTTCGGTTATTCAGAACGCGTATTAGTGATCCCTCCGCAGCTCGTCCGGGGGCTGCAATTTTTCGATGGGGCCTCGACCGACAACGATTTGCGCGAATGGCTGGTTAGGGCGACGAACAGCTTTGACGTCGGCGAGCCGTTGCAGCAATTGGTTTCGGCGTTGTCGGAGAGCGGCTTCCTGGAGGACGCGACTTATCACGCGATGCGTGACGCGGCGCATCAGGCCTTTGCCGAGATGCCGGTGCGGCCACCGGCGTTTGCCGGCGCGGCTTACCCCGAGTGCCCGGAGGACTGCCGCCGTTACTTTGACGAATTCTTGAAGGATGCACCGGAGTTGGCGCCTTCGGCGCGGAAGCTGATCGGGATCGCGGCACCGCATGTGAGCTACGAGGGCGGCTGGGAGTGCTATCGGGACGCGTTCACGGCGCTGCGCGAGATGGGGCCGGACCGGACCTATATTATCCTCGCGACGAGCCACTATGGCGAGGCTGAGAAGTTTGGAGTCACGCGGAAGCCGTTTCTGACTCCGTATGGCCAGACGACTCCGGCCAACGAGCTGCTGGACGAACTGAAGGCGATGGCCCCGGAGGCGCTGATCGAGGAGGATTACTGCCATGTGATGGAGCATTCCGCCGAGTTCCATGTGATGTGGCTGCAGCATTTGTTCGGGCCCGAGGTGAAGGTGTTGCCGATATTGGTGGGGTCTTGTTTTGCCGACTCCCCCGAGGCGAATCCGCACTTTAAGGCGATGCTGGAGGCCCTGGGCGCGTTAGCTACGAAGCATGGTGACAAGCTGGGCTGGGTGTTGTCGATCGACATGGCGCACATGGGCCAGCGCTACGGCGACGAGATGGCTTATGAGGAAGGCAACCGGGGGATCGAACATAACGATACGGGCCGGATGAAGGCGTTGATCGAGGGTGACATTGACGGCTTCTGGCGGGATGTGCGCAAGGACGACGACCCTTGGAAGTGGTGCGGCAGCGCGCCGTTGTATTCGCTGTACCGGGCGCTACCCGGGGTGCGGGCCGAGCTGCTGCGTTACGGGCAGTGGAACATTGACGAGGCGAGCGTGGTCTCTTTTGCGGGCATGCGTTTCAGCGTCTAGCGAAAGATAGATAGAATCTAGGTTTGGAAAGCCTCAAGATAGAAGTCCTGGCGCGGACAAGCCAATGGATGACGTTGGCGGTACCGGCGCAAATCGCCTGTGGCGAGGATGCGCTCAAGACTTTGCTGGGGAGCGAAGTCATGGAGAGCCTAGGCATCGATCAGCACGCGAAGGACAATTTCGTATCTGCCGTGCGCGAGGTACTTTGGAACGCGATTGAGCATGGCGGGAAGATGGATCCCGCCAAGCTCATCCGCATCGACCTGCTTCATTCAAACCGGGCTATCAGTTGTTTTGTCAAAGATCCGGGGCTGGGCTTTCATCCCAAAGAGATGAGGCACGCGGCCATCAACAATCCCCCGGAGAACGCCGTACAACACGCGCTGCTGCGCGAGGCGACGGGGCTGAGGCCGGGGGGGTATGGAATTTTGTTGGCGGGGAATTTCGCCGATGAGCTGATCTATAACGAGCATGGCAACGAAGTGATGCTCGTCAAGTATTTGCGCTAGCGTTTCTTGATGGTGATGGCGAGCCTCTTGATCTTTTGATTGAGGGTGGACAGGGGGATGCGTAAAGCTTCCGCCGCGTCCGTCTGGCTCCAACTGGCCAGCTCAAGTCGATCAATGATGACCTTGCGTTCGAAATCGGCGACGATCTCGTAAAGACTGGCGTCGGCGGGGAGAGCTTCTGAATCGTCGCGGCGGATGCGGACCCCGCCGGCTTGCAAGAGGTGCTCGGGGAGAAGCGTAGCGTTGACTTCGGGCTCACTGGCGAGGACAACGGCGCGCTCAACAACGTTTTCCAACTCGCGCACATTGCCGGGCCAGGAGTGATCCATGAGGATTTGCAGAGCTTCCGGATCGAAGCGCAATTCACTACGGCCGTCGAGGCGGAGGAGCTTTGCGTTCTCGCGCGAGTACTGAGCGGCGAAGTGTTCGATGAGAAGCGGGATATCCTCTTTTCGCTCCCGCAGCGAGGGGAGCGCGAGGTGCACGACATTGAGGCGGTAGAAAAGATCTTCGCGGAACTTGCCTTCTTCAACAGCCTTGCGCAGATCACCGGAGGTGGCGGCGAGGATGCGAATGTCGAGGGCGATGCTTTGGCCGGAGGCTGGAGTGAACTCGCGCTCCTGAATGGCGCGCAGCAGGGCTGCCTGCATGTCGGGGGTGAGCGCGGTGACTTCGTCGATGAAGAGGGTGCCGCCGTTGGCGAGCTCAAGGTAGGGTTTTTTCGAGCCAGGGAGGCCGGCGCCGAACAAGGCGGAGTCGAGCATGTCGGCGGGCATCGAGCTAGTGTTGACGGTGACGAAGGCACGCTCGGAGCGGGCGGAGTTGGCGTGGATGGACTTGGCTGCGAGCTCACGACCGGTGCCGGCCTCTCCGCTGACGACGACGTTGGCGCGGCTGGGGGCGACCTGGGCGATCATGTCGAGGAGCTTCAACATGCGCTCGCTCTTGCCGACAATGTTGGCGAAGCTGTAGCGCTGTTTGAGGGCACGCTTGAGTTCAACGTTCTCGCGGGCGAGGTTGCTGGAGGCGATCATACGCTCGATCTCGATGACGAGCTTTTCGTTATCCCAAGGCTTGGAGAAGTAATCGTTGGCGCCGGCCTTCAGGGCGTCGACAGCGACTTCGATCGAGCCGTAGGCGGTGAGGAGAAAGACAGGGGTGACTTTGTCGTTTTTGCGAATCTCGGCGAGAGTCTCGATGCCGGTGAGATCGGGCATCATAAGGTCGAGCAGGATCAGATCGTAGTTACCGCGGGCGAGCTTGTCGAGGCCCTCCATGGCGCGGTTGGCGAGGTCGACGCGGAAGCCCTCGCCCGTGAGGAGGAGTTCCAGACTTTCACGGATGTCCGCCTCGTCGTCGATGATGAGGATCTGGCCTTTGGAAGGCTCAAGCGGTGATGATTCAGGCATGGACGGGTTTTTTAACGAGAGGGAAGTCTAGGCGGAAACGAGTTCCTTGCGAAGGGGAGCTTACAACATCGATCGAGCCGCCGTGCTCCTGGACGATCCCGTAGCTGACGGAGAGGCCGAGGCCGGTGCCCTTTTTGGCGCCCTTGGTGGTGAAGAAGGGATCGAAGATCCGATCGACGTTTTCAGGAGAGATGCCGGCACCGGTGTCGGCAACCTCAACATGGGCGAGGTCGCCGTCGGAGTAGGAACGGACGGTAAGCACGCCGCCGCCCTCCATGCCGTCCATCGCGTCGCGCGCGTTCAGGAAGAGGTTGAGAAAGACCTGCTGCATTTTGCCTTGGTTGCCCTTGATCTGGCCGAGTGAGTCGTCGAGCTGGAAGGCAACGGTGACGCGCGAATTTTGTAACTGGTGTTCGATCAAACTGGCCGTGTCGCGGACGATGCGATTGAGGCTCACCTCGGACCAATCGAGGGTGGAGGTGCGGGAGAAATTCAACAACGAGTTGACAATTTCGGAGGCGCGGAAGGTTTGTTTGGCGATCTTATCGAGGAGGATCGTTTTCTGCTCGTCGCCATTCATCCGTTTGGCGAGCATCTGAGCGTAGGTGGAGATGACGGCCAGAGGGGTGTTGACCTCATGGGCGACGCCGGCGGCAAGCAGGCCGATGGAGCTGAGCTTGTCGGCCTGGACGAGGCGGCTCTCGAGATCGGCGCGGTCTGTAACGTCGTCGAAGATGATGAGGCGGCCGATCTGGGTCTGGTCTTTGGAGACGAGAGGGGCGATGGCGATGTTGAGCAGAACGTCACGGCCCTTGGGGCGGGCGAGGCGGGCTTTGTAGACATGCTGGATGCCGGACTCGCCACTGCGCCCCGCGAGGGTGGCGACAAGCTCGATGGGGAGCACTTGCTCCAAACGCTTACCGACGGCGATGTCGCGGGGGACGCCGGTGAGGCGCTCGAGTTGGGAGTTCCAGGAGCCGATGGAGCCGTCGAGATCTGCCGCGAGAATGCCGACGTTGATCGATTCGACGATGTTTTCGCTGAACTCTTTGAGGCGCTCGTTTTCTTCGACCTTACGTTGGAGGCTGCGGTAGAGGCGAGCGTTGTCGACGGTGATGCCGACGCTGTTGCTGAGGGTGACGAGGAGCTCAAGATCGTCGGAGGTGAGAAAGTCTCCCTTGACGGTGCGGCTACAGCCGAGGAAAGCAATGGTTTGACTGCGGACAACACAAGGGATGTAGTAAGTAAGATCGAGCTCGGAGATGGTCTGGCGCGTGGAGGGCGAGTAAGAGCCGAAGACATAATCGGGATTGAACTTAGTGCGCTCAAAGAAGAGATAGGGCTTGCCGAGGGCGTCGGCGAGGAAGCCGAGATCGGGCTGAGCGGGGGCTGGCATTTTACGCGCGCCGTGGACGAGACCGAGTTCATATTCGCCCGGGGCGTCCTCTTTGGATAAGAAGAAGGCGACGTGCTCGACGTTGAGGGTATGGAGGAGGCGGGAGGCGACGCCGTGGAGCGATTCTTCGAGGTCGTTTTCGCTCGACAGCTCGCGGGCGAAGTCGAGCAGAGTGCGGCGATAGTCGTAGGATTCGCGATAAAAGACGTATCGATCAAGGTTTTCCTGGAGCCAATTGCGGATGGGCTGGAAGATGAAGGTGGCGACGAGAATGAGAACGACGACGGCGGCGGGCGGGAGTTCTTCCACACGGCCGAAGCTGAAGAGTAATCCGTAAATGACACCGAGGACGGCGAGGGAGGCGAGAGTGTAAACATAGCCTTGCTGGAAAATGACGTCGACGTCCATGAGGCGGTAGCGGAGGATAGCGTAGGCCCAGGCGATGGGGATGAGCGGGAGGCTGAAGACGGCGGCCTTCATGAGGCCGTTGGGCACAACGCCGACGGTGTAGGGGATCACGTAGAGGAGCGTGAAGGGGAGGATGCCGAGGATGGCACCGTTGCGCAGCCACTTCATCTGCTGGCGCAGGATGGAATCTTCAACCGAGCGTTGCTTCCAGGCGAGTACGGCGGCGCCGAGCAGATAGCTGGTGCTTAGGAAGGGCAGCCAGATGCGATCGAGATACCAGCGAACTTCGGTGAGCGAGGTTTGGAAGCGGACGATGCTCATCGCGGTGAGGACATAGACGGCGATGAGGATGGCGGCGGGGACGTAGATCAGCGACTGGCGGAGCAGGCCGCGGAGGCGGCGAGGGACCTCTGGAAAGGTGAGGCAGAAGTGCAAGAAGAGTGCGGGGGCGAGGAAGCCGGCAAAGACGTTGCACCAGTAGATGACTTTGTCGAAGGCGTTTAGCTTACCGGTGTAGTGGAAGCAAGAGTAAATGAAAGAGCAGAAGCAGATGAGGAAGAAGTGCTGAGCCTTGGGGGCTGTCTCACGGCGGAAGTAAACGAAGAGACCGATGCCGAGATAGGCGAGGCCGACGGCAGTTAGATAGAAAAAGGTACGGTCGGGACCGAGCTCTTCGATGCGGACTGGTTTTTTGACGTCGACGTTGTCTTGATAGAGGTAGTAATCGACGGTGAGCCAGGGCTTGCCGAAGAGGATGGCGGGGATTTCGCTGGCGGAGCGGATTTTTACGCCGCCGATTCGGTCGAGAACTTCCCAGCGGTGGATGCCAGCGCGCTCGCCGGAGCTTCCTTTGATGACATCGAGAGCGACGACGTAGGGATGGCCATCGGGGGCGGCGCGGTCTACCCAGATGACGCCGTCGGTGCAGAGCTTGTAGGCGAATTGCTGACGAAAGTTAATTCCGGCCGCAACAAGGGCGGCTACCGTCAGGATGACGAATAGCGCGCCAACGAACTGACCCTTGAGCTCCTTCATTACGACCCTTCTGCAACGTAGATCGGGCGTCAGACCCGTTCTTACTCTTATCGACATAATATCCAATTTTTCAAGCATTTGCGCGTGAGGATTCACTTAGAAGATCGCCACTTGTCGACGCGGTTGGCCAGGGGGACCGAGCAGCGGATGGCGATTTCGCGTTGGCGGAGCATTTGGAGGTGGTCGGGGTCGGCCATGGCGCGGCGGTTGGCTAGAAGGAGGCGCTCGCCGGGGCTGGGGAGGCGGTCGCCGATGGCGGCGCGAATGTGCCGGTTGAGATTGGTCTCGATGAGACTGGTGTAGCGGTCGTGGGACCAGCTAAGTTGGGTGAGCGTTTGTAGATCGGCCTCTTGTAGCACGTTGGTTGGCTGGAAGTCATCGAAGAGACGCTTCTCGAGGCGTTTGTAACCGCGGGCGTCTTCGAGCGCGTTGACGAGAAGGCCGGGGGTTACGCGTTTGCTGGGCATGGCGGATTGGCTTCGTTCGTTCGCGCTTCGTTGGCGGCGTTGGCGGCTATGCCGAGGAGTAGGGGGTCCTCTCGTTGGAGGAATTTTTTGCGGATTGTCGCGATGGGGAGAGCCCGGGAGACGACGCTGGGGAGCTTGGCTTTGTCGAGCTCGAGGATGATTTCGGCGGCGGCGAAGCGGTCGGCTTGGAGCTTGCGCAGTTCGTCGAAGGACTTTGCGGCGCGGCGCTCGTAGAGGGCGCCGAGTTTGGCTGTGCGTTCCATTTGGAGGAAAGCTTGGTGGTTGTCGGGGTTGTCGAGGAAGTGGTTTTGGGTTTGGACTTCGATCGACTGCGCGCGCTGGGCCTGGAAGGAGGCGAAGGCGTAGGCGTCGAAGACGAGCTCTTCGGCGGGGCCGGTGGGGAGGAGGTCGGCTCTTAGCTTTTCCTGGAGATCGTTGTAGGAGCGTTGCTCTTCGGGGTGGGCTGCGAAGAGGGTCTCTCGTGAGGCGCGGAGGCCGTGGGAGACGGCGTTGGACTTGGATTGCTGTTGGCCTTCTTGAGTGCGGGGGCCTGTGGAGAATTGTGCGTTGGCGCGGTTGGCGCGGACTTGGGCGGCGGAGGACATGGCTTGGGTTTGTTCCTTTGAGAAATAGAAAAGCCCGAGCGGGACGGCTCGGGCTTCGGTGAGCGGGCGCGGCGGCTTGCTCGAGTTAGATCTTACAGGATGGGGTTGGGGGGGCGGGGGTGGGGAGAGCTATTAAGTTGTTGATTTGGTGGGGGATAAAATATTTTTTCGGGACGTGAATGAGATTTTTTTGGGCCACGGATTCACACGGATTAACACAGATGGGGTTTTTTGAGAGGATTTTGGGGGTTTGGGCGCTTCTTTAGTGTGGAGCCTCAGGATTTTGTTTTTCCCGATTTGACTCGGGCCATTATTGGGGCTTCCATGGATGTTGCGAATGGGCTGGGGGGTGGGTTCCTTGAGAAAGTTTATGAGCGGGCGCTTGTAATTGAACTCTCTGAGCGCGGGATCGCGGTGGAACAGCAGGTTGGTTGGGGAGTATGTTGCCGATTTGGTTGTTGGCGGGGCTGTCGTTGTTGAACTTAAGTGCGTTGAGCGGATTGGTGCTGAGCATGTCGCTCAATGCTTGAACTACTTGAGGGCGTCCGGGTTGGGTGTCGGGTTAATCCTGAATTTTCAGCGGACCCGGTTGGATTGGAAACGATTGGTGGGCGCGGGAGGGGATTTTCATCAAACGTTGACCTAGGGGTTGGGGCTTGGTATCCTACTTGTGCGGGGTGGAGCAGCCTGGTAGCTCGTTGGGCTCATAACCCAAAGGTCGCATGTTCAAATCATGCCCCCGCAACCAACCTCTTGTTGCTTTAGTTTCAACACCTTAGGCCACTCCGGCCACCCTCCCCAAAAGCATCAAACACAGCCGATTGTAACCAAAAATGTAACCAATTTGGGGTCGGTTTTGGATTTTTGTGTTCTCACGGTGCCCCGATGAGTACGCTTGGGCAACCGAGGGGAACTCTGGAGCATGCAGGGCAAGTTCTTGCCCGAGACTTCGGTGAGTTCGTTGTTTCCAAGCAGAAGCGGAAGAAGGCTGAAGGCATTTGTCTTGTGCGGGAGAAGCGGAATACGGCCACTCAAACGCTCGGATTTACAGCGCGGCCGTTTGTGCTTTGCGGGTTGCCGATTC
>JANXUM010000266.1 GCA_025356215.1 Bryobacter sp.
GGGTAAGCGGATTTACTCGCAGAACTGGTCTTCCGGCACCGTGAGTGAGTTTACGGCGGACCGGCTGCAGAGCAAGGGCAATGGATCGAATTACTATCCTTATGGCGAGTCGAAGACGGGGGCGGCGGGGGATGATCGCGAGGGGTTTGCGACTTATACGCGGGATCAGGGGACGGGGCTGGATTATGCGGATCAAAGAGTGTATGCCAGCGGGCTGGGGCGGTTTCTCTCTTCGGATCAGGCTGATGGGAACATGGCAGATCCGTCAAACCACACTAAGTATGGGTACACGCGAAATAGTCCAACTAATCGAGTGGACGCCGATGGAATGGACGACTCGCCCGTCTTCTATGCTTCTGGTACGGCTCACACTACGACCCCTTGGGAATGCAGTCTTAATACTCATTTCTTCGGTGTTACGAGCGCTAGCAGCTTTGAACTTTTCCGGGAGAGGTGTAGTGGCTACGGGGAAACACTGAATGATCGAGTCTCCATGCGGGCATTTGAGGGACGAGACGGCGGTGGTGGTGGCGGGGAAAATGCCGTCGACGCTTCGTGTGACGAATCAAGAAATTCCACATTAAAGAAAAAGATGGACTTCGTTAGGGCTAACTACGATGCGGCTACATCATTAGCATCAGAAGTGGGTCTCTCAGCTGAGTTGCTTCTAGCGTGGGCTTCAGTTGAATCAGGATGGGGAACTGGGAGTGCCGCCGTCAAAAATAATAACTGGTTCGGGCTTACAACTGATGACTGGCCTGGTGCAATGGCTTGTCCTGAGAAGGGAAGCTTCGCCGGTTTTGCATGTTTCGACGCTTCGCAAGGAAAAAATCTACTGTTATCTGGCAGGTCCGCGCTTTCGTCGGCCAACGGACGCTACTTGAAGGCTGCCAAAGCGGCTCTAGCTATTGGGGGTAGTGACTTCGACGTTATGAAAGCAATATCAGCAGCCAGGTTTAATACCGAAGCCAAGGACGACGGTACGGCGTACGGATTATTGATTTCAAGAAATGTGCCCTCGATCAGTCAGGTGATTCGATGTCTAAATTAGTGACCATTGCACTTGCTTCTTACATGCTCTTATCGGTTGTTGTTGGTCAAGTGCCGTCAAGAAGCGAGGCATTCTTAGCGTCGCTCGACCCACTTACACTTCGGGACTTCACCCAAGGTCGGAAGTGCGACGCCTGCCGAATTGAAATTTTGAGCCGGGAAGAGGGACGCATTTACTTTCAGTACAGAAATATGAAGCCGACTGGCGCGTCAGGACTGGTTGGGAACTTTTACATTGAAGAGTCGTCCCTTCAAATCTTTTTCGATCAAGATCCCCCCAAAGTGTTGCCGGGACGCCGCATCGAAGTCCAACGTCAGCGGTTTCGGAAGATCATCCCGGCTTCGCCCTCACCAAAGAAGTTGAAAACTACGCCCCAATAAGCTCTGTAACTTTGACATCTGCTTATTTTCGGCAAATGCAATACAAATATCTGTCCTCAATCCCTATTGCGCGTGGGACAGACGCGAAGGGCGTGCGGGCGGAGTTCACTTATGACTCCTACGCTCGTGTGGTGCGTAATCTCACCATTCCGATCACCTTTCTCATTTGAAAGCGATCAGTCTTTTCACGATTCCGATCAGGCGTTCGGAGCGAAGCGACGCTGGTGTTTTGATTGTGGTGGGAGTGATCGGATTCGTCAAGGAGTTCTTGTTGGTTTCAGTTCCGGAGCGAAGCGCAGGCAGACGGTCGGGAGCGCGGGGAAAGGGTGTGGGAAAGGGGAGCGCAGCCCCTTTCCCAGCGCAGTACGGTAGAGTCCGCCGGGCGCTTTAGCGCTCGGCCTTGTCCTCCTTCTTGGTATTGGCGCGGCGCATCGATTCGCCTTTGAGCTCGAAGCGATGGGCATTGTGCACGAGCCGGTCGAGGATGCCGTCGGCGACGGTCGGATCGCCGATCTGCTGATGCCACTGGCTGACCGGCACCTGACTGGTGAGGATGGTCGAAGAGCTCTGATATCGTTCTTCGGCGATCTCCCAGAAGTCGCGCCTTTCGTTCTCCGTCATCGGCGCCATGGCCCAGTCGTCGACGATCAAGACATCGGCTCGCGCCAGTCTGGCCAGTACGTGCCGCAGGCTGCCATCGGCGCGGCCGAGGGCCAGATCGCGGAACAAGACCGGAGCCCGCGTGTATAAGACCACATGTCCATCCCGGCAGGCCTTCTGCGCCAGCGCGCAAGCGATGTAGCTCTTGCCCACTCCGGTCGGCCCGGTGATGAAGATGTTCTCGTGGCGTCCGACCCAGGCCGAGTCCTGAGCCAGCGCTCGCACGGCGCTCTTATCCAGGCCGCGCGCGGCGCGGTAGTCGATGTTTTCCACTGCCGCGTTGCCCTTCAGCTTGGCGTAGCGCAGACGGCGGGCAAGCGCCTCGTTCTGCCTTTGGGTGTACTGCCGGTCGACCATCAGCGCGAGCTTTTCCTCGAAGCTCATTTGCCTTGCGTCGGCGTCGGACTGGATCGCCTCCCAAGCAGTCACCATGCCGCTTAGACGCATGTGATGGAGTTTCTCCACGGTGGGTTGGTGTAGCATTCCGGGTTCTCCTATCCGTAGTAATTCGCGCCGCGGATGTTATCGTGACCCGCCGCTTGTCGCGCGCTGTCGGGCTTCTCAATGGGCACCCGGTCGACGGCGTTGACCAGTATGTTCCGCGCGCTCTTGTAGGAGATCGCGTTGGTGAGCAGGCAACGTTCGGCGGCGGCCTCCATGCGCGCCAGCGTGTACTTCTCGGCCAGCCGCAGCAAGCCCAGGCAGCCGCGATAACCCATCTCCGGGTGCGTCTGTTGCGCCAGGATTTGCTCGACCAGCTTTGCCGTGTGCGGGCCCACACTTTGCGCCCAGTGGATCAAGCGAGAGGGCGGCCAGGCCGCATGCGCCTGATGCGCTTTGGCCCGATGCTCTGTAACGGTCGATACCGTGTGCGGCTGGCGCAAGCGCTGGTGCGAAGCCACCCGTTGTCCCTCGTGCAGGACCTCCACCGTCATCGAAGTGGCTGCGATCTCCACCATCTTGCCCGTCAACTGATACGGCACGCTGTACAGACAGCGTTCATATTCGACGTGATAGTCGATGTTGACGCGGGCCTGTTTCCAGATCGCCACTTCGTAGCGCTCCGGCGGCACCTCTTGCAAGGCGGGCCGGTCTTGGTCGGCAAAGGCGCTCGCCCGCGAAGCTTCGCGTTTCTTGAAGGGCCGCTCGTTGAGCCGAATGAGTAACTCGCGCACGGCTTCGTTCAACTCCCCGAGTGAGTGGAAACGGCGATGCCTCAGCGAGGCCATGATCCATCGCTCGGCGATCTGCACTCCCACCTCCACCTTGGCCTTGTCGCGCGGCTTGTAGGGACGCGCCGGCACCACACCCGCGCCATAGTATCGCGCCATCTCAAGGTAGCTCGTGTTGATCTCGGGCGAGTAGCGGCATGGCTTGGTCACCGCCGTGCGCGTATTGTCGGGAACGAACAGGCGCGGGGCGCCGCCGAAGAACTCGATGGCGTTGACATGCGCCCGCAGCCAGCGCTCCATCTTCTCGTCCAGCGTCGCCTCGGCGTAGGTGTAGTTGCTGGCGCCCAGCACGGCGACGAACAAGCTGGCCTGCTGGGCGATTCCGGTCTTCGGGTCGTACCAGGTTAACTTCGGGCCCGCCCAGTCGACGAAGAGCTTCTCGCCCGCTACGTGCTCCTGGCGCATGACCACGTCCTGGCTGTCGCGCCATTGATCGTAGTAACGCCAAAAGCTCGCATACGAATAGTGCGAACCGGGGTTGGCGTCTCGGTACTCTTCCCATAGCAGTTGCAGCGAGACGTGCTTGTTGGATCGCAGTTCTTCTTGGATCCGGGTGAAGTCCGGCAAGGGCCGCACTGGCGGCTTGGACGGCTTCGGTTTGCCAAACAGCTTGCGCTCCAACTCCGCGTCGCTAAGATCCGCTTCCAGCGGCCAAGCCAGCCCGCTTTCTTGCCAACGCCGCAGATAATCGTGCAACGTCGATTGGCCGATCTCAAGCGCCCGGGCGATCTCGCGCTGGCCCAAGCCTAAATCGCGGTGCATTCGCACCGCTTCTCTGATTCTTCTCATGGAGACTCTCTTTCGTGGCACGACCCTCATCGGATCGCATGCCGGTCTCCAGCGCCGAACTCAATCCCTGGCTTTTCTCATGCCATTCCGATCACCCTTCTCATCCATCCCGATCTCTGATCGGTTTGGCGTGAAATCGCTGATCGGATAACTCTGAGAACACTGATCGGTTTCCCGTGAGAAGCCTGATCGCTTTCAGCCAAGATCGCTGATCGGTTTCAGTGAAAATACGCAGCCTGGGCAGTTGGCTGCAATGGGGGGGTAAAACTGAGAACCAGCGCACAACAGATTCAGGGCGGTTCGGAACGCAGTTCGAGCACTCGTCGAAGCCTTGTTGGTCGGGCTCATCGCTAGGGGACGGTGATGTCGCCGCCGAAGGGCTTGACGCCGAAGTTAACCCATCCGAAGAGCCCCTGGAATGAGGTTAAGATCTCAGCTGGTTTCACGTTGCAGTGGCCGTAGCGGTCCGCCGACTGTTGCACCAACAGATTGGAGGCGCCGGCCTTAGCAACAACAGAAGAATAGACCGCCTCCTGAGAAAACGATACTGTCGGGTCCTCTGTGGTGTGGAGAGTCATCAAGGGAATGGCAAGTTTTCCGGTGGGTTCGTAGTAGGTGCGAAGGTAGTTGACGGCGTCGGAGTCGGCGCGATAGCGCCTGACCTTCGCATTCAGGAGAACGTCGTTGTTGGAACCCTTGTAGATGGTGTCGGTGTTGTCATAAAAGTTCAAGCCCTGGGTGCGCTTGATCAGTTCACTGAAGTCGCTTGTGAGGAGGCTCACAGCCGAAAAGATAAGCTCCGAGGGACTGGAGCCGGTGAGGCCAGTGACGCTTGCAAACTGGAGTGTGGGATTACCGGGAGCCGTAAAACCGGCCGCGAGAGTGCCCGCGATCAAGTTGAAGGCGGGGCTGCCAAAGGAGAAGTCGACGTTAGACTGGTGCAGAAGGTCGCCGGGCAGAACACCTGGAAAGAAATAATCGAAGACTACCCGACCGTCCCCCAGGCGCTTAAACTGCGCCGGTGCGCCCGCGACGACACCGCAGATGGAAAACGCCCCATCGAATCTACCTGGGTTCTCGGCAAGAGCGACGGCGACCAGGCCGCCCATGGAAACACCGACCAGGTAGCTGCGGGAAGGGATTCCGACCTGCGTCGAGAACAGGGACTGGAGCTCCCGGATGTCCTGCATCGCCTCTTTCACGGCCCAGCCGTTTTGAGAGTAGCTGGAGATCGCGACGGCGAAGCCCTGACTGGAGAAGGCCTGATAGATCTGGAGTTCGGGATCTGTATTGGGGATAGCGATCGGAGCGGAAATGTCGGCATAGCCATGCGCGTAGACTACCAACTGGCTGTTCCAGGACTTGGGAACAATCAACTGGTATTGCGCCCCGCTGGCGGTGGTGCCAGAAAGGGACTGAGTGAGGGTCTGCGGGGCGGGCGTGGGGTTGGTTGCGACGATCTTGCCGTTGATGAAAACCGGGCCGTAGACCAGGGAGCTGAAGCCGGCATATTCTGTGCTGAACATCGACTCGGCGGAGCGCAGCAGGTCGAAGTGCGATAGATACTGATTTGAGGTGCCGGCCTGAACCAGGTTGGGGTCTCCTGCAAAGACAGTCATGATGCGGTTGGTCTTGTCAGTGTCCGATTCGTCAGTCGTGATGATGAGGATGCTGTTGTGCGTCTTTGCCCAGGCGAGATAGTTGCTGAGATGGAGCTTACACCAGAGGTCGCCGGTTCGGGTGCTGAATGGAACGGAACCATCGTGCATGTCGTTGATGGTGTTGGGAATGATCAGCGAGACGTTGGGCAGGAAGGAAAAGTCCTTGGCCGCGGAGGGAAAGTTTGAAAAATCCTGGACAGTTGATCGGGGTAACTGATTCCCGGTAGGCGTGTTTGAAATCCAGTTCGATGCGGCGTCGTGGCGGTGAGCGTAACCAACTACATAGGGGTCGGCGGGGTTGTTGATTTTGTCTACGACGGCGTAACCATAGTCGTCTGCGGCACCGGCATCTTTGAGTCCTTCGACGTACTCGGTGAAGGTCTTGCCCGCCTTTAGGAGGACCGAGGCGAGGTTGGGCGAGTCGAAGGGAATGCGCGTCGGCGCGCCGCCCTGGGAAGAGAAATTGGCGGGAGAGGGGAAAGCGTCGCCGGTGATGAATTTAGGATCGGCACCGGACGCGAGCGCCCCTTGAACCAGGGCTAACTGGCCCTGCAAGGCTGGAATCTGCGCGGGGGGCGTTTTGGGATCATTGAGGGCGGCCTTAAGGCTCGCGAGCAGCACATTCAGGTTTAGAGAGTTGGTGGGCGCTGAGTTCTGGTTGTTAACGCCTTGGTCGCTGCCCGAGAAGAGGGAAAGGTAGTTCGGCTGGCTGGGGTGATCGACAGCGTGGGCATTGGTAAATAAGAGGCCTTGGGAGATTACTGAGTTCAGGAAAGGGGCGTTCGTCGTGTCCCCTACGATTTGCTCATAGTCGTGGTTCTCCAGTACGACGATGACAAGCTTCCGCGGTGCGGGCGGAGTGAGGGTGTCGGCAGCGTAGGCCGAGAGCATGAAGACGAGCCAGCCGAAAGTCAGCTTGAGAAGTGTCGAAGGCAAGGTGATTGTCCTTTAAGTTGCAGTGAAATAGGTCGAAGTCGGACGTCATCGTCTTACAGCCTGGTAAGCCAAACGCCAGATTGAAAAGGACGCGGGCGCTTCCAAGGTTTTCTACAAATGCGGAATCACTGCATGTGCTTGTAATTCCTCGTAAAGCCTACCATTGAAAACAGCCGAGTACAACCTGCTTTGGGGCTTTACCTGGACGAAGAGCGTCCAAGGCTCGGATTGCCGCGTTCGTTTTCGATTTCTTACAGTAAGGAGAGATGGAGATTCGAGAGCGCACGCCGATTTGGCTCTGGCCGCACCTGCTGAGTCTCGATGCTCCCATCGTGGCCGTGGTGTGGCAGGATTTTGTGGCGCGGTGCTATCCGTCGATCTTGTACCCGGCAGGGCGTTGGGTGCTGGGACTGACCGTATGGGCCATCTACCTGGGGGATCGACTGCTAGATGTTCGATCGGCGGAGGGTGCCGACAATGAGTCCCCTAGTCATGCTTTCTATCGTCGGAACGGGAGACTGCTGGGGATAGTCCTGATGGCGGCACTGTTGGCGGACTTGATCGTCACTATCGCATGGTTGCGTCCGGCTGTGCGGTGGAATGGACTGGCGCTTGGTTGCGCTGTAACCGCGTATCTCGTTTTTTTTGGATATTGGCGATACGGGGCGATGCCGTGGAAGCGGGTAACGGCGGCGAGTTTGTTTAGTGCGGGCGTGTTCCTGGTGGGGGTGACCGAGAATGCCCATTGGACGGGCCTGGTTGGGTCGTACACAGGACTGGCCGCACTTTGTCTTTGTAATTTGATGGTGATTGTGCGGCTGGAGTCGAGGCAGTCGCGGAGATCATTGCTGCTCTGGATGGCAGCGTTGGCGGTGACCTGCGTGCTTCCTGGGAATCGGCTGTGGAACATGGCGGTGGCTGGCAGCGTGGTGGGACTATTGCTGATCGATGTTCGCAACTGGAGGGCAGCGCCGGGCGCAGGCAGGGTGATTGCAGACGTTGTGTTGCTGAGTCCGCTACTTTGCCGATGAGCTTTGATCCAGTGGCGCGCTGGTACCGCTGGATGGAGTATGCGGCCTTTGGACGGGCCTTGGAGCGGCGGCGGTTTGCGTTTCTGCACCGGGTTGCGGGAGCCAAGCGCGTCCTGATCCTAGGGGAGGGTGACGGCCGATGCCTGGAACGGCTGTTGGTGGCGGCCCCCGACGCGGACTTCGATATTGTCGAGGCGAGCGCACGGATGATTGCGCTGGCTCGCGCACGGACGGGGGACTGCCTGCGAGCTCGCTTTTACCTGCAGGATGCAGTTCAGGTGGGTGAGTTTCCGAGCGCTCATTATGACGGTGTGGTCACGCACTTCTTCCTGGACTGCCTTACGGAGAGGCAAGCGGGTGAGGTTGTGCGTAAAGTTGTGGAGTTGTTGGAGCCGGGCGGCGTTTGGTTGATGAGCGAGTTTTCGATCCCTCCGTGTGGCTGGCGGCGATGGCACGCGAGTGTTTGGGTGGAGGTCATGTATTGGTTCTTCCGGACGGCGACACAACTGCCAGCGGACTCGTTGGCTCCCTTTGAAAAGATCCTGGCGGATGCCGGAATGTGCATAGTGGAAAGTGAGGAGGAGCGCTTCGGTCTGATCCGCTCTACGGTGTGGGCCAAGCAAATTGGTCGATGATGGAGGGCTTATCAATCTACTCATCTCGGTGCTGTGCCAGCGGTCGTTCGATCATTTCTTTGCGACAGCGGAAGTTCGTTTGTTTCAGCCGTTCGACGACATGTGGAAGGTCGATTCGATGCCGCTGGGCGGCGAGGTCCAGGATTCCAAGGGTGCTGGTGACCTCGATCCCCTTGCTGACGGTGGCGGCGGGACCTCTGCGCTGGTCGACGAGAATGAGATCTGCCTTGAGCTTGATGCCGAGCGCAATGGCGGCGCTGGAGGTGCCGAAGGGTCAGAAAGTTCACTGGCCACTTCAAAATGACGAGCAACAACACCAGGCGCCGAGACGCTGATGGAGAGCGAGGAGGAGGGCTTGGGCTTGATTCGCTCTACGTTTTGGACGAAGCTTCGGCGAATCACCCTTGAGCAATTACGCTTTGGGAGGATAGAAAGCATGCGGGCAGTGTGGATCGCGAACGGGAAATTGGACGTGGTGGAGATGCGGCGGCCTCGGCCGCGCCGGGGGCATGCGTTGCTACGGCTTCGGTTGGCGGGGATTTGTAATACCGACCTTGAGTTGTTGCGCGGCTATTACGGATTTGCGGGCGTGCCGGGGCATGAGTTTGTTGCCGATGTTGTTGCCGCCGAGGATGCCCGGCTGGTGGGGAAGCGGGTAGTTGGCGAAATCAATCTGGCTTGCGGGGCTTGTGCGTTTTGCACTGAGGGGATGGGGCGTCATTGCTTGCGGCGGAGCGTGCTTGGGATCGTTAAACATCCTGGGGCCTTTGCCGAATATTTGACTTTACCGGCAGAGAACTTACTCGTCGTTCCGAATTCCATCTCCGACGAAGAGGCCGTCTTTACAGAACCAATCGCGGCGGCTTGCGAGATTCTGGAACAGGTTCGCTTTGAGAAGGGCGCCGAGGTGGCGGTGCTGGGGGATGGCAAGCTGGGGCTGTTGATCGCACAGGTTTTGCAAGTTTCCGGGTTGCGGGTTGTGTTGTTTGGGCGGACGCCAGCGAAGTTGGCCGTGGCGGCACCGCTAGGGGTGCGGACCGTGTTGGTGGACAGGGAAAACCCTAGACTGCCGACAGGAGAATACCGGTACGTGGTGGAGGCGACGGGGTCGGCGGCGGGATTTGCGGCGGCGGCGGGGATGGTGCGATCGCGGGGGACGATTGTGATGAAGTCGACGATCGCCGAGCGGGTGGGGGTGGATTTTGCTCCGCTGATTGTGAACGAGATCACGCTGGTTGGGTCGCGCTGTGGGCGCTTTGCGGGGGCGCTTAAGCTATTGAAAAAAGGCGATTTAGGGCTGGGTGCGATGATTTC
>JANXUM010000317.1 GCA_025356215.1 Bryobacter sp.
CGCGCAGCTATTGACAGAGAGTTTATTGCTGTCGGCGATCGGAGGTGCGCTGGGCTTGGTGATCGCCTATGCGGCGTTTGCGGCTTTCAAGGTTTTTGCGCCGTCGAATATTCCGCGCGTCGATCAAGTGTCGATCGACGGAAGGGTATTGTTCTACAACCTGGCGGCGGTGGTGTTGAGCGGTATGTTGTTCGGTCTGGTGCCGGCGATCCGCTTATCGAAGGTGGACTTGCATAAGGCGCTGAAGGACAAGACGCGGGGGGGATCTTCGCGAACGCAATTCAGGAACTTACTCGTGATTGGGCAGGTGGCGGCGGCGCTGATGCTGATGACGGGGGCGGGGTTGTTGATTCGAAGCCTGTATGAAATGTCGCAGGTGGACTTGGGTTTCCAGCCGGACCATTTAGTAACGATGCGAGTCACGCCCCTGCCGTCGAAATACAATGGGGACATTCCGAAACAGATTCAGTTTGGGCAGGCGATCGTTAGAAACCTGGAAGGGCTGCCGGGGCTGACGTCAGCGGCCATCTCGACGGATCTGCCCTTACAAGGAAACCCGCGCTTTATTATGCGCGTGGAGGGTAAGCCGGCGGTGACGCCGGCAACGGCACCGATCACCGATTACTTTACGGTGAGCCCGGCTTACTTTGCGACGATGAAGATCCCGATCGAAGCGGGACGGGCATTTACCGAAGGGGACAACGCGGGATCGCCCCGGGTGGCGGTGGTGAACGAGGAGTTTGTCCGAGCGCACTTCAAAGGTGTGGATCCGATCGGCAAGCGGTTTGAAGTCGGGTTCTCGGAACCGCCAGAGTGGCGGGAGATTGTGGGCGTGGCGCACGATGTGAAAAATATCGGCATCGACAAGGAGGTGAGGACGCAAGTGTACGCACCTTACTTTCAGGCGCCCAGCATCATTCAGACACAGGCACCGACGTTTAGCGTGATCGGAAGAACTAGCGGAGACCCGGCGGCGATGGCGCAAATCGTGAGGACCAAGATCCTGGAGGCTGATAACGCGCAGCCGGTATGGCAGGTACAGACGATGAAGGAGACGGTGGAGAATTCGATCTCGCGGGAGAGATTCACGCTGTTCTTAATGGGTGTCTTTGCGTTTGTGGCGTTCTTTTTGGCGATTGTTGGACTTAGTGGAGTTGTATCTTATACGGTTACTCAACGGACGCGGGAAATTGGCATCCGCATGGCGCTGGGGGCGCGACCGGTTGAGGTGCTTTGGATGATCGAGAAGCACGCGTTGCTGCTGGTGGCGTCTGGAATCGTGGGTGGAGTGATTGGATCGGTGATTGTCGCCAAGAGCTTGGCGACGTTGTTGTTTCAGGTCAGCCCATACGACCCGGTAACCTTTGTCGTCATCGCGGTTGTGTTCTTGCTGACCGCGCTGGCGTCAGGCTTGTTGCCGGCGAGACGCGCTTCGATGATTGATCCGGCGGTGACGTTGCGCGCCGAGTAGCTAAGCGTTTTGCATGAAGGTGGCGGTGGAGTGGAAGAACTCACGCAGAGTGGCGTCGACAGATTCTGGAAGGGCGGCTTCGGCAAGAGCGCGATCCATGATTTCTACCCAGCGATTGCGGGCCGTCTCGGTGATTTGAAACGGGGCGTGACGCATGCGGAGCCGGGGGTGGCCACGAGTTTCAAGATAAGTCATCGGGCCACCGAAGCGGAAGATGAGGAAGTTACGCATACGTTCTTCGGCACCGGCCAGATCGTGCTTGGGGTACATGGGTCCCAGGATGTCGTCTGAGGGGATTTGGCGGTAGAAGGCGGCCACGAGGCGCTGGAAGCCATCGTCGCCGATCACGGCATATAGATTCTCGTCCACGCCTGATTGTCCCGCACTTGTATAAACTAAAAAGGATTCATGATCTTGCGAAGTGCCTTTTTTCAATTGATTGCGGCGATGGGCATGGTTGCCGCGCCTGACGGCTTCGATGCAGGGGTAAAGCCGATCTTTGCGGCCAAGTGCATTGCCTGCCATAGCGAGAAGGCGATGCTGGGCAAACTCGATCTGCATTCCGCCGAGGCGGCGCTGAAGGGCGGTGCCAGCGGGGCGGCAATCCTGCCCGGCGAGTCGGCCAAGAGCCTGTTGATCGACAAGGTGGTGACGCGGCAGATGCCGCCGGGGCCCGTGAAATTGACCGACGCGGAAATCGATACGATCCGCACGTGGATCGACAAGGGGCTTGAGAAAAGCTCGGCGCCAGCGGTTGCCGTCACCGAGCATGAGGTGCGTGGAATTCTGCAGGCGCGTTGCGTGCTGTGCCATGGGGCGGGGCGGCAAGAGGGCGGCCTGGATCTGCGAACCGTGGCGAGCCGATTGAAGGGCGGCAAGAGCGGGCCGGCGTTTGTAGCGGGCAAGCCCGATGAGAGCTTGATGCTGAAGCGGATGATGAATGGGCAGATGCCGCCAGCCAAACAGGCCAAGGAATTGGCGGTGGAATTGCCAACCGACAGTGAGATCGAAAAGTTGAAGGGGTGGATCGCGGCGGGTGCGCCGGGGCCGACCATGGCGGGGATTTCCCCGGACAATCTGGTGAAGGAAAGCGACAAGAAGTTCTGGAGCTTTCAGCCCCCGGTGCGGGTTGCGGTGCCTGTGGTGAAGGGCGAGACGAGAAATGCGATCGACGCGTTTTTGCTGGCTAAGTTAGAGGCCAAGGGCCTGGGGTTCAATGGCGAGGCGAGTCAGTTGGCGCTGATGCGGCGCGTGTATCTGGATGTTACTGGGCTGCCTCCAACCTTGGCCGAGATTGCGGCCTATGAGGCGGACACGGCCACTGGGGCCTATGAGCGACTGGTGGACCGGTTATTGGCGTCACCGCATTACGGTGAGCGGTGGGGACAGCACTGGCTCGACTTGGCGGGATATTCGGATTCAGAGGGCTTTGGACAGGATGATGGGGTACGGCGCTATGCATGGCGCTATCGCGACTATGTCGTGCGGGCCCTGAACGCGGATAAGCCGTATTCGAAATTTCTGACGGAGCAGATTGCAGGCGACGAGATGTCGGCGGATTGGAAGACGGCGAAGGCGGGCGTGCCGCAGGAGATGATCGACCGGCTGGCCGCGACGGGCTTTTTGCGCACAACACCGGACCCGACGAACTCGAACGAGCGCGGATTATTGGCCGAGCGTATGAACGTGGTGGCCGATGAAGTTGAAGTGTTGAGTTCTTCGGTGATGGGACTGACGATGGGTTGCGCACGGTGCCACAACCATAAATACGACCCGATTCCGCAGCGCGATTACTACCGGTTGAGCGCGGTTCTGCAGGGGGCTTATGACCCTTACGAGTGGCGGTCTCCGAACAAGCGAGAGTTGGATTTGGCCTTGGATTCCGAGCGGGATGAAGTTAGTAAACACAATGCGCCGCTGGACGCCGAAATCAAGAAGTTACAGGATCAGATTGAGGCTTTGACGGTGCCATTTCGAAAGACGGCGCTGGAAGAGAAGCCGGATTTAAAGATTGGGCGTGGGGACTTGGAGAAGAAGTATCCAGACTTGGCCGCCAAGGTTGCGCCGCTGCAGAAAGAGTTGGGCAACCTGCGGGGCAAGCGGATGCAGAAGCCGCATGTGCGGGTGTTAACGGACAATGAGCAGCCGTCGCAGCATTACCTATTGAAACGGGGCGACCCGGTGAATTTTGGTGAGCCGGTGGAGGCAAATGTGCCGCAAGTGTTGAAGAGCGCAGCTTTGAAGGAGTACGCGCCTGCGGCTCCGTTTGAGGGAACGAGCGGACGTAGGTTAGCGCTGGCGCAATGGTTGACGCAGCCGAATCATCCGTTGACGGCGAGGGTGGCGGTCAATCAAATGTGGATGCGGCATTTTGGGCGAGGCATTGTGGCGAGCGTAGCGAACTTTGGGAGGTCGGGCGTTGCGCCGTCGCATCCCGAGTTACTCGATTGGTTGGCGACGGAGTTTGTGGCCAAGGGCTGGAGCATGAAGGCGATGCACAGGCTGATGTTGACGTCGCGGGCTTACCGGCAAGATTCGCGAGTGGAGGCGGGTGTCGCGAAAAGCGATCCCGAGAACATATTGTTGAGCCGGATGCCTTTAAACCGGATGGACGCTGAGACTTTG
>JANXUM010000341.1 GCA_025356215.1 Bryobacter sp.
ATACCAATGGCGCCCAGATCTTCGCCTTGTTGGGATACTCATACTTCGGGTCAATCACCCCCACCACCCGCCGGGTCCTTCCGTTCAGATTGATCTGGCGTCCAATGATGCTCTCGTCCCCCGCGAATCGATCCCTCCACAACCCACCGGAAAGGATCACGGCCTCATCGCGGCCCGGCTCATAATCTTCTTTCGTAAAATCCCGCCCCCGCAAGAACTTCGCGCCCAAAAATCCAAACCACCCCTCGCTCACAGTCACACCGTAATACCGTTCCGGGTCCGATTTCGGCAGGATCATCGAAAAAGGATTCATCCCATACGCCACAATTTCGCTGCTCTTGGCTTGCGCGCGATAATCGTAGAGGTTTCCCGCTGTGAAAGGATAGCGGCTCGGCCCGCCTGCTTTCATTACTTCTTCCCGCAGGCTTAACAACTGCTCGGGATTGCGAAAGGCCAGCGGCTTCAGTAGAATTCCATCCACAACCGAGAACATTGCCGTGTTCAATCCAATGCCGATGGCCAGCGCCAGAATCGCCGCCGTCGCATAACCCGGATTGGAGCGCAGTGATCGCCAAGCGTAGCGAAGATTCTGCCACAACATATTCGCTGACTATACCAAATTTAAATTGAATAAAAGGATAATTCCATGATCCAACACGAGCCCCGCTGGCCTGTACTCATCGCCATTTTGTGTTGCGGAGGTCTCAACTGGCTCCTCCCCGAATCGATGTCTGCCGGACCGGGCTGGATCGTCGTTGCGCTCGCTGGAGTACTAGGCGTTTGCTCGATGCTCACCGTCGACGGCAACGAGACCCTGCACTTCGTCTTCGCCTACTCAACTCAGGCCGTGGTCACTGTTTCTCTCGCCTTCGCCGTCTACGCGCTTGTCGAAGGAGTCTTGAATAAAACCGCAGTCGGTCCCGATCTCCTCCGCGCCGCCGCCAGCATTTGGGGCCTCAACGTACTAGTATTTGCGACATGGTACTGGCGCCTCGACGCCGGCGGTCCCATCCATCGCCGCAAGCACCACTCCTACCGCCAAGGGGCTTTCCTCTTTCCCCAGGCCACCCTCACTCCAGAAACCCGTCAAATGCTAGAAATCACCAATTGGCATCCGCAGTTTCTGGATTATTTGTTTGTATCTTTCAATACGAGCACCGCCTTCTCCCCCACGGATTGCCCGGTGCTGTCGCGCTGGGCTAAGGCGATGATGATGGTCCAAAGCCTCATCGCGCTCGCCTCCATCGCGCTCGTCGCCGCCCGCGCCGTAAATATTCTCTGACGCCCACTCGCCCCCGGTATAACCTAGCAAGATCGCACCATGCAACTCACGCCGCTCGACTGGGTCTTCGTAGCCCTCTACTTCATCCTCAACCTCGCGATCGGCCTCTATTACAAGCGCCGCGCAGGCTCCAGCGTCGACGAGTTCTTCCTCAGTGGCCGCAACGTTCCCTGGTGGCTCGCCGGCACCAGCATGGTCGCCACCACCTTCGCCGCCGACACCCCCCTCGCCGTCACCGGCCTTGTCTTCAAAGGCGGCATCGCCGGCAACTGGCTCTGGTGGAACATGGTGGCCAGCGGTATGATGACCGTCTTCCTCTACGCGCGCCTCTGGCGCCGCAGCGGCGTCATGACCGATATCGAATTCTCTGAAATCCGTTATAGCGGTAAGCCAGCCGCCTTCCTTCGCGGCTTCCGCGCGCTCTACCTCGGCATCCCCATCAACTGCATCGTCCTCGGCTGGGTCAACCTCGCGATGGTCAAGATCCTATCGATGGTCCTTGGTGTCGATAAGGTCACCGCCCTTGGCCTCGTCCTCGGCCTCATCGCCATCACCGCCTTCATCTCCGCCATCGGCGGCCTCTGGGGCGTCCTGGTCACCGATGCCGTCCAGTTCTTCATCAAAATGGGCATGGTGATCGTCCTCGCCTTTGCCGCCGTCAACGCCGTCGGCGGTATGGACCAACTCATCGCCAAGCTCCACGCTATCGACGCGGCGCGCGGCATCGCCATCGGCGGCAAGGGAAGCGTCCTCAACTTTGTTCCCGACCTCGATAGCGTCTGGATGCCGATGATTACCTTCTTCGTCTACGTCGGCATGAACTGGTGGAGCACATGGTACCCCGGTGCCGAACCCGGTGGCGGTGGGTATGTCGCCCAGCGCATGTTCAGCGCCAAGGACGAGCGCCACAGTCTCCTTGCCACCCTCTGGTTCCAGGTGGCTCACTACTCGCTCCGCCCCTGGCCGTGGATTCTGACCGCCTTGGCCGCCATGGTCCTCTACCCAAACTTGAGTGACCCCGAAACCGGTTATATTCGTGTAATGGTGGACCATTTACCGCCCTACTTACGCGGACTTATGCTGGCCGCCTTCGCCGCCGCCTACATGTCCACAATCGCGACGCAACTCAACTGGGGGGCAAGTTACTTGGTGAATGACTTTTACCGCCGCTTCTGGCGACCGCAGGCCGAGGGAAGGGAATTGGTCATCGCATCCCAGGCCGCCACGATCTTGATTACGATCGTCTCCGCTGTCGTCACCTTCAACATGGATTCGATCACCGGCGCATGGAAGCTGCTCATCGTAACGGGAGCGGGCACTGGCCTGGTGCTCTTGTTGCGCTGGTATTGGTGGCGCATCAACGCCTGGAGCGAAGTTAGCGCTATGGTCTCGGCTTTTGTGGTCAGCCTCGCGCTGCAAACGCTTTTCCACTTCGACAGCGATCAACCGAAGGAGTTCGCCTACATCATGCTGATCACGGTGGCCATCACAACGGCAGTCTGGCTGCTTGTCACGATGCTAACCGCCCCGGAACCACCCGCCGTCCTCGACGCCTTCTACCGCAAAACGCACCCCAGCCGCCTCGGTTGGGCCCCTGTGGCCGCTCGACTGCCGGATGTCGTGCCGGACACCGACGGCTGGTCCAACATCGGTTGCTGGCTCGCTGGCTGCGTGCTGATTTACGGGATTCTCTTCGGCAGCGGCAAACTAATCCTGGGCCAAACGGCGCTCGGCTTAGTCTACTTGGCGATTGGAGCAGCCAGCGGATGGTGGATCTCCCGAGACCTAACCCGCCGAGGCTGGGCCACCATCGCCAAATGACAAGTGGGTACGGATATGATTGTCCGTGCCTTAAGCAGCCAGCCGGTCCCCACCCGCCTCTGCCGCATTTCCAAACGGGGTCCCCGCGTCAAAGTTCTCCTGGCAAGCGATACAACGTTTCGCCCACGGAATCGCCTCAAGCCGCTTCGCCGAGATTGCTTCCTCGCAGTCGACACACACGCCATATTCCCCCGCGTCAACCCGCGCAATCGCGTCAAGGATCTCCTTCACGTTGGCCGAGCATAGGTTGATCCGAGCGGCTTCCAGATCGCGATCCGCAATGTTGCGGGTAAGTTCGGTTTCTTCCGCCACCGTCTCGATTGCCAGCGCGTCCCGCGAATTTAGCGGCACGCGCATCTCTTGCAGCTTTGACACTAAGAGTTCTCTAGAATTCATCGCCCAGCTCCTATTTCTTCACCGACGCAATCACCGCCAAGCCCACAATCAGCGCCGCAGCCCCCGCCAATGGCGGGATCGGTACGGTCTTCTTGCTTTGCCTGGTCACCTGAATCGGGCCCAAATCGATGGCCTTCTCGGTCCGCGTAAACGTGAATCCGCCCCAGGCCAACCCAGCTATGCCCATCACGATCAACGCGATTCCAATGAATTTAGCCATCGCTACTTTTCTTTCTTGTCGACGGCCAGGTCGTTCTTTACAGCGAAAACCCCGCTGACTCCTTTGGCGCGAAGGTTGGCGATGGTTTTGTCTCCCTCGCTCGCCACAAAGCCCACCAACGTTACATTCCCGTTTTTCACAATGATGTGAATGGGCGGAACAGCCTGGAGAGCGTATCGATTCAGCGGAGAATCGCCGCCGTAGATTGCGCGGTAGGTTGCCAACCTGATCCTGTCGTCCATTGGCGACGTAGGCAGCACTTCAATTTCGTTTACCACCGTCTCTACGCCCTCGACATTCTTTACCGCCGCCGCCGCGTCCTGCTTCAGGCTGGGCCGCGAGACTTGGCCCATGAGCCGCACCTCGCGGCCATTCACGCTGTAAGTCAGATTATCGAAAACCCCGTAGTAGGGCAACATCACCAATTCATGGCGAACGTGGCGGAGCATCCGCCCCTGCGGATCCTCCGCCACACCCACAAACAATGCAATCGCGCTCGATATCACAGCCGCAATGCTTATGGTTCGCATGACACTATTTCTCCCACTTCGAAATGGACGTCAGTTTGTTCTTCAGAGCCAGCGCCACCTTCGGCGTAGCTCGCGCTTCGTTGAGAATTTGTTCGTTGGTCAAAGCCTTGCCGAAGAGCGTCTTGTTGTCGTCTAAGTCCTCGCGAAGCGTCGACCCTTCTAGCGCCACGCCCGCAAAGACACCTCGCGAACGCGAGTACGCCAGAATTTTTGCCTTCATCGCCAGGTCCGTCTCGGCCGATGAGGAGCGTCCCACGGGGCCGGCCATCACGCCAGCTTCGCCACCCAGCTTGAATTCGTTCTTGATGATGCTGTCCGAACCGCTCTTGTTCATGACCAAAAGAATTACGTCCGTCTCACCCGCGCCGATCTGCAAGCCGAAGCTTCCGCCCTCGACGCGAACCGTCGCCGGCCCTCTCCATCCGCCGTTCTCTTTACGGCAGAACAGCACGCCCTTGCCATACTTGGCACCGACGATGAACCCGCCCTTTTTCAAACCGGGGATGATTGCGACGCAATGCGACTTCTCGATCAAGTCTTTCGGTATGCTGTGGTCGCTTGCTTCCAAAGCGGCTGTCAAAACATCTTGCGCCGCGCTCAGGCGCTTCACCGCTTCGTTCGTATGCGATTTGGCCCCCATCATCATCCCGGTCGCGATCATCATTGCAAATATTGGTTTCATTTAAATCTCCTAGGACAATCCAGCAAGCAACTCGAGCGCCAAACGCGAGCTCCTTGGGATATCGAGTAATAATTTCGCGAACTCCGAAGAAACGTCACAGCTAACCCGGCTAAACGAGAAAGGCGACCGCAGGCGGTCGCCTTTTTCAACGCATTCTCTCCCGGCTCTTTCAAGCCTTCTTGATGTTATGCTCACGCATAAATTCATCCACTTGGCGCTGCGCTTCCTCCTTCGCCACGCCATAGCGCTCTTCCACTCGCCCCGACAACTCTTCGAGCTTACCCTCGGCCACGGTGAGATCGTTATCGGTCAACTTTCCCCACTGTTGCGTGATTTTGCCCTTCAGTTGCGCCCAGTTGCCGTGTACCTGTTCTTGATTCATGATCTCTTCTCCAATTTGAATTCGCTGGCAAATCCAGCGCCACTTCCGTGCCTGCACGCGGCGCACCAATTCCCCGATCCTTACCTTTTTACTGGACCGTGTAATTCCGCCAGATGTACGCCTTCGGCGTTTGGCACTCAAAGTGCTCCTACCGGTCCTATGAACAAGTCAGTCTCCCTATTCTTGGTCGGCATGTGCGCCGGAGTCTCTGCTGCCATCGCCTTAAGTCCTTCCATCCGCCGCGACGCCATTGGCGCGCTTCGCGGTGCCGAAGAGGGAGTCTGGAACGCGGCCGCCACACGCAAGAGCGCCGTCGCCAACTCCGTCGAGGCCGCAAGAGCGACCTATAACGCCACCGTCAATTCGGCCGGTCTCCAGACCGCCCCGATGGAAGCCAACTAAACCTGTTCAAAAAGGATAGAAACCACACCAAATTTTATGAATCTCAATCGCATCTCCAACCTCGCCGCCGCCGCAACGCTGTTTGCTGGCTTCGCCTTCGCTCAGGCCCCCAATCCCACACAGACCAACATTCCCGACGCGGCCAATGGTCCCTATCCCGTTTTCCGTGTAACCGGCGTCAGCCGTAGCGTCAAAGCAATCAACTACAACCACCGCCAAGGCTCTACCGTGGTGGGATTCGCCGGCACCAGCTACGCGGCAAAGGCAAAAGGTGAGGCCCGCGTCGATTCCAAGACCGGAGCCACCAAAGTCGACGTCTACTTTGAGAAGATGCCGCTCGCCCAGACGCTGGGCAACGAATATCTCACTTACGTCCTGTGGGCCATTACTCCCGAGGGCCGCGCCGAGAATATGGGCGAAGTTTACCTCGACGGTGACCACGCCAAACTGCTCGCCACAACCGAGCTACAGGCTTTCGGCATGATCGTTACTGCGGAGCCCTACTACGCTGTAACGCAACCCAGCGACATGATCGTCATGGAGAACGTCCAGATCACCAAGGAATCCGGCTCCACCACCGGCACCATCGGTCCGATCGAGACAAAGTTTGAGCTGCTACAAAAGGGCGTCTACAATACCCTGCTGCCAGCCGCCGATCGCAATCTCACCAAGAACGACCGCTCGGATTCGCCTCTTGACCTTAAGGAAGCGCGCTTCGCCATGGCGATCGCCGCCACCCTTGGCGCCCGCCGTTATGCTGCGGACACGATGAAAAAGGCCGACACCGAACTTTACAACGCCGAAGCGTTCTGGAAGTCGACCAAGGATAAGAAGAAAGTCCAGAGCCTGGCCCGGAACGTCACTCAGTTGGCCGAGGATGCTCGCTTGATCACCGTCAAGAATCGCCAGGAAGAAGAGCTCGCCGCCGAGCGTCAGTTGAGCGTGCAAAAAGTTACTGCCGCCAATCAGGAAGCCGATGCCCAAAAGCTGCAACGCCAACGGGCCGACGAATTGAAGATGCAAGCTGATCGTGATCGCGAAGCCGCCCAGCGCGCCGAGGCCCAATCCGCCGAGGCCGCCCAGGCTGCCCGCAACAACGCAGAAAAAGAGCGTCTAGACGCCGTTGCCGCTCGCGCTCAGGCCGACCAGTCCAAAATGCAGGCCGATCAAGCCAAAATGCAGGCCGATCAAGCCAAGATGCAGGCCGATCAAGCCAAAATGCAAGCTGACCAAGCCAAGATGGAAGCTGAGAAGGCACGTCTTGAAGGCCAGCGCCAACTCGATGAACAGCGCGCCGCCGCCAATATCGAACGCCAGCGTCTCGAAGCCGAGCAGGCCCGCATGAAGGGTCTCGCCGATGCGTCGGAACTCGCTCTCCAAAAGGCCGAGGCCGAAAAGCTGCAACTCCGCGAAGACCTGCGCAAGCAGTTCAACCTGATCCTTGAGACCCGTGACACCGCTCGGGGTCTCATCGTCAACATGTCCGACGTCCTCTTCGATACGGGTAAATACACCCTTCGTGTTGCTGCCCGCGAGAAGCTCGCCAAGATCTCCGGTATCATCCTCGCTCACCCGGGCTTGAAACTCGAAGTTGAAGGGTTCACCGATTGGGTCGGGAGCGATGAACTGAACCAAAAGCTCAGCGAAAATCGTGCCGCCTCGGTTCGCGATTATCTGACCAAGCAGGGCTTGCCTGAAGACACCGTCACCGCCAAGGGCTTCGGCAAAGCCAACCCCGTCGCCGATAATACGACCGCGATGGGCCGTCAAAAGAATCGCCGCGTCGAGATGGTTGTCTCCGGCACCATCATCGAGCGCACGATGACGATCTCCAAGACGCCCGCTCAAAACTAAAGAAACTCACTCGCGCTCATCCCCGGGAGGCTGTTGAACAGCACCCCGGGGATTTTTACGTGTAACAATCACATCAACTCGATGAAAGTACTCTTAGTGGAAGACGACGCCCATCAGCGGGAACGCTGCACGTCGCTCATCTGCGCCCAAGGGCACGAAGTCCTCGCCGCCGTCGATGGCCAGGATGGCCTCGAAAAGGCCACCGCCTTCAACCCCGACATCATCGTAACCGACCTCCGCATGCCCCGCGTCGACGGCTTCCAATTGCTCAAAACGCTTCGCGACGCCGGTACCCTTCCTCCTACCATTGTCCTCACCGCCTTCGGCAGCGTCGAAATGGCGATCTCCGTCGTCCATGACCTTGGCGGATTCTGGTTCCTTGAAAAACCCGTAGACGGCAAGAGCCTTCAACTGCTGATTGAGCGGGCCGCAACCCATGGCAATCTCAAAAGCGAGGTCCTGGAGCTGCGTCGCCAACTAAGCTTCCAAGGCGCAATCGGCGAAATGGTTGGCAACAGCGCCCGTATGCAGGAAATCTTCGCTCTCATCCGCCAGGTGGCGCCCAGCAACGCGCCTGTGCTCATCACCGGCGAAAGCGGTACCGGTAAAGAGCTTGTCGCCCGCGCCGTGCACCAGCTCTCCCGCCGCGCTGACAAACCCTTCATCGCCATCAATTGCGCCGCGCTTCCAGAGTCGCTCATCGAGAGCGAGCTCTTCGGCCACGAGAAAGGCTCCTTCACCGGTGCCGTCGATCGGCGCATCGGCTGTATCGAGCAGGCCGCCGGAGGCACTCTCTTCCTCGATGAACTTGCCGAGATGCCGCTGCCCGCGCAGGCCAAGATGCTCCGCGTTCTCGAGGATTACACCCTCCGCCGCATTGGCGGCAAGCAGGACATCAAGGTCGACTTCCGCATCGTCGCCGCCACCAATCGCGACCCCAAACTAGCCATCAGAGACCTTCGCCTCCGTGACGATCTCTACTACCGGCTTAACGTTTTCCATATCGAACTCCCGCCCCTTCGCGAACGCCGCGAGGACATCCCGGTGATCGTCGAAAATTTGGTCGCCCGACTCAATCCTAAACACGAAACGCGCGTTGCCGGATTTCATCCCGACGCGATCGCCATGCTTGAGAACCAACGCTGG
>JANXUM010000296.1 GCA_025356215.1 Bryobacter sp.
CCGCGCGACATCGGGATCGAGCGTCATCGTTGTTCGCATCTTGGCATCAGTATAAACAATTAATTGATGACTCAGCATCAATCGAGAATTTACGCTTTCGCGTACTCCTCAATCGGCACGCAGCTGCAAACCAGATTCCGGTCCCCGTAAACGTTATCGATTCTGCTCACCGGGCTCCAATATTTATCCACCCGAGCGGTCCCCTCCGGGAAGCACCCCTCCTCGCGCGAATACTTCCGCGTCCACTCGCTTACCGCCAGGTCATGCACCGTGTGCGGAGCAAAACGCAGCGGCGATTCGGTAATCGAGAGTTTCCCCGCCTCAACATCGGCTATCTCGCGACGAATCGCAATCATCGCGTCGCAGAACCGGTCCAACTCATACTTGCTCTCCGATTCGGTCGGCTCAATCATCAAAGTCCCGGCCACCGGAAAGCTCATCGTCGGCGCATGGAACCCATAGTCGATCAGCCGCTTGGCGATATCGTCCACGGTCACTCCACAGGCGTCCTTCAACGGCCGCGGGTCCAATATGCACTCGTGCGCCACCCGCCCATTCACATTCCGATAAAGAATCGGGAACGAATCCCCCACTCGCGAGGCAATGTAATTGGCGCTCAAAATCGCCACCTCGGTCGCCTTCTGCAACCCCGCCCCGCCCATCATCAAAATGTAGACATACGAGATCGGCAAGATCGAAGCCGACCCAAACGGCGCCGCCGACACCGGCCCCACCGCCGCCTTCCCGCCATCGAGGAACGGATGCCCCGGCAAAAACGGCGCCAGATGCGCCTTCACGCCGATCGGCCCCATGCCCGGCCCGCCCCCGCCATGCGGAATGCAAAACGTCTTATGCAGGTTCAAGTGCGACACGTCGGCACCGTAATCCCCCGGTCGCGACACGCCCACCTGCGCGTTCATATTCGCCCCGTCCAGATACACCTGCCCGCCGTGCGAATGTACAATCTCGCAAATCTCGCGGATGCGCTCCTCAAACACGCCATGAGTCGAGGGGTAAGTCACCATTAACGCGGCCAACTTACTCGAATGTAACTCCGCCTTCGCACGTAACTCGTCCACATCCACGTTCCCATCCGCGTCGCAACCGACAACGATGACGTCCATGCCCACCATGTGAGCCGAAGCCGGATTAGTCCCATGCGCCGACGACGGAATCAGACAAATCGTTCGCCCCAAGTCCCCGCGATGCCGATGATACCCGCGAATCGCCAATAACCCCGCATACTCACCCTGCGCCCCTGAATTCGGCTGCAACGACACCGCGTCATAGCCCGTCACCGAGCAGAGCATCGCCTTCAAATCCTCAAACATCTCGGCGTAGCCGGCCGCCTGCTCCAGCGGCGCAAACGGATGCAGCCCGCCGAACTCAGGCCAAGTCACCGGCATCATCTCGGCCGTTGCGTTCAGCTTCATCGTGCACGATCCCAGCGGAATCATCGCCCGGTCCAACGCCAAATCGCGATCCACTAACTTACGCATGTAGCGCAAAATCTCGGTCTCGGTGCGATAGCGATGAAACACCGGATGCGTTAAAAACTCACTGCTACGAAGCAACCCGACCGGCAACCCATCGGCGTCGCCCTGGACATCCCCAACCTTCAAGTCCCCGCCAAACGCCCGCCAAATCGCCTCAATCACGCCATCGGTCGTAGTCTCGTCGAGCGTGATCCCCAACCGCCCCTCCAGCAGACGGAAGTTCATCTTCGCGGCCAAACCGCGCGCAACAATCTCCCCATGGCGCGCCCCCACCTCTACGGTCAGAGTGTCAAAGAAGCTGCCGTTCAAAATCCTGAAGCCCAGCGTCCGCAACCCCGCCGCCAGCAAAGCGGTCTTCCGCGCCACCTCCCGGGCGATATGCTGCAAACCCTCGGGCCCGTGATAAACCGCATACATCGACGCGATCACAGCCAACAGAACCTGCGCCGTGCAAATGTTCGACGTCGCCTTCTCCCGGCGAATGTGCTGTTCGCGCGTTTGCAGCGCCAGCCGGTAAGCCGAGTGACCCTTGGCATCGATCGAGACACCCACCAGCCGCCCAGGCATCGCCCGCTTGTGGGCGTCCTTAACAGCCATGTAGGCGGCGTGCGGCCCGCCATAGCCCATCGGCACGCCAAAGCGCTGCGTCGAGCCGATCGCGATGTCGGCACCCATCTCTCCCGGCGGCGTCAACAGAGTCAGCGCCAGCGGATCTGCGGCAAACACTGCGATCCCTCCCTTTGCCTGCAACGCGGCGACAACGGCGCGATAATCGACAACGGTGCCGGTGCTCCCGGGATACTGCAACAGCGCGCCAAACACATCGGCTCCGGTAAGCTCAGTCGTGGGATCGCCCACGATGGTGGTCCACCCCAACGCCTCGGCCCGCGTCTGCACAACGGCGATCGTCTGCGGGTGCGAGTCGCGATCGATAAAGAACGCGGTCGAGCTCAACTTCGAAACACGCTGCGCCAAAGCCATCGCCTCCGCCCCGGCCGTCGCCTCATCCAGCAACGACGCGTTGGAAACATCGAGGCCGGTCAGATCGCAAATCATCGTCTGATAATTCAACAGCGCTTCAAGCCGCCCTTGGCTAATCTCAGGCTGATAAGGCGTGTAGGCGGTATACCAGGCCGGGTTCTCAAGGATGTTGCGCTGGATGACATAAGGCAACAAGGTGCCGTGATAACCAGTGCCGATCAGCGAAGTAAATACTTGGTTCTTCGCGGCGATCTCGCGCATGCGCCCAATGGCGGCAACCTCGCTCAGCGCAACGCCAAAATCAAGCGGCGTCTGCTGGCGAATGGTCCCTGGCACGGTCTGCGCAATCAGCTCGTCAAGTGAAGAGGCTCCAACAGCCTGGAGCATCGAGTCGATTTCACGGGGCGAAGGGCCGATGTGTCGGCGTTCAAAAGTGGTGGCGGGCGATTCTTGGCGCATGGTTTCTCCTCTGCGCCCCATCTGTCGTTGTTGCCTGAGAGTGTTATCCCGTCGGCGGACCCGCGTGCATCACGCAGGCCTCTTTCCAGATTTCCAACCCCGCGAGAAGGTCCGTTTGCCTGAGAGTTTCCGGGGCGGTTGCTCCTTCGGCGCCGACTCCCCTATGGACGTCGGTCTCTCCCATCTCGCAATCTTAAGACTAGCGCAGAACCAAACTCAAAACACATTGCCAAGGCGCATGCTGCTGCCACCCGGCGTACCGTTGAAGATAGGGTCCTGGAGTCGCTTGGGCTGCCTGTGAAGCCCGCACGCCCAGATGATCGCGTAAACAGCCGCGAGTGTCACAATGAGCGCCGCCACGGCCATCGCCAAGGCCGCCGCTTCGGGAGTGGCAACTATGCCGCCGATCCATGCCAGCCCCGAGCCTACGTTCGCCGCACCTCCGGCGATCGCGCCCCCGACTCCAGCGCCTAATTTGACCCCCTCTTGCAATAAAAATCTCCCAACGTTCTGGGCCCCGCCCGCCGCGCGCTGGAGCAGCTCCACGCCCTGCCTCATCAGTTGCTGCCCAGCCTGCGTTCCGCCTGCTTGCTGAACAGGTTGAACGACGGATCTCACCCGTGAGAAAGCCTTCGTCACGCTCGCGATCTCTTTTGCGGGCACATTGGCTCTAACCATCGCGCTCATGAGTTGCGCCTCAGACCTCAAAGCCGCCATGCCATCGTTCCGTACAAACTCGGTAACGGCTCTGACGACCTCGGCCCGAGCGTCCTGAACCACCTGAGCCGACTCCTTATAGTTCTGCGTAACATCGTGGAGCTTCTGTAGCGCCATTAATAGTTCTGGGGGCATGTCTAAACCGCGTACTGCCGCCGCAAATCCCCGCAAAATTCTTTTCAGCGAGCGGCGATCGCTCTGAGAAACTTCACCCCGTCCCAGGCGATCACATCGGGCGACGTCTCAATATCGCGCCAGATGGAAGCCGCCGCGGAAATCTCCCCCAGCGCAAAGCCAAAGCTCTCAATCGTTAGCCACCCGTCATACTGCAACTCCCGCAAAATGGCAAACACCTCCGCCCACTCCACATGCCCGCTGCCCGGCGTTCCCCGGTCGTTCTCGCACGTATGCACATGCTTCAAATGCTTACCCACGGTCCTGTATCCGGCGGCGATACTCTTCTCCTCGATGTTGGCGTGAAAGGTGTCGAACAGCACCCCCACATTCGGATGATTCACCTCATCGCAAAGCCGCGCCGCGTCCGCCGCCGTGTTCAAAAAGAAGGCCTCAAACCGATTTAACGGTTCAATCGCCAACGTCACCCCATGCGACACAAGGGTGTCTCCAATCGCCTGATAACCCTCCACCGCCCACTTCCATTCATCCTCGGTTCGACGTCTTCCCGGCAAATAACCCACCGGCGAATACAGCGGCCCCGCAATGATCTTCGCCCCCGCCTCCGCCCCCGCGCCGATCGCGTCCTTCATATGCGCAACCGTCTCGCGCCGCACCTGGGCGTCATCGCTAATCAGACTCAACCCCTGCACCAGCACGGAGCAAATCGTCACCTCCAATCCATTCGCTTCCGTCCCCTTACGAATCATCGGCGCCGCAAACGAAGCGGGCCGGAAAAGCGGCACCTCCACCCCATCAAAGCCCCGCGCCTTGATCGTCGACAGCAACGGCAACTGCTCCGCCCCAAACTCCGCCGACCAGATAAAAGTGTTGACTCCAAATTTCATACAATCACCGCTCCCTATTTCTTCTTCGGATCCAGATTCTCACTCAACTCGCCATCTCGCATCGTGAACTCGACGCCCTTCGCCGGCACATCCATCTTCGCGATCCACAACAACGCGTTCAAAACCAACCGCCGGAAATTCTCATCGCCGAGATTCTTATGATAGTGCCCGCCGGTCCAGACCACGCCCCGCCCGCCGTCAGCCCGCTCCAGCGCCCAAGCCATCGTCTGTGGCCGCCCCGCCTTGCTCCGCACGTCGGCGTTCCCCAGCCGCGGCCCATCCTTCTCCGATACGGTCGACATGGGCGGCGTGGCCACCAGGATCGGAGTCATCTTCCCATGCTTTTCCGCCATCCGTAAGTTGTAATACCATTCGTCCCGAATCGAAAAGGGACTAACTCCCCGAGTAACTGGATGCTTAGGCAACTTCTCAAAGTGAGCCTCCCAAACCGGATTCACCGTGTAATTCAATTCAAAGTAACCGCCCACCCAATCCAGCATCTCCTGATGCCCGCGCGCCGCTGGCGGCTCGGTCGCATAGTGATAAAACATCAACCCCGCCCCTCGCGCCGCCGCCCGCCCAATCGCCGCCACCCTCGCCGGGTCCAGAAACACCGGATGCCCCTCGGCCCCATCCGCAAAAAAGTAGATCGCGTCCGCCTTCTCAATCAGCGCCGCCTCCGGCCAAACCCCGCCCAGCGCCACGCTCACATGCAAACCCTTAACTCCGCTCAGCGATTTCTGCAACAACAGCACGCCCGCGTTGTGTTCGTGCTCCATCGCCGCGTGGCTCGGTTTGCCCGCAAACAGCAGAATCTCTTTGTCCGCAGCCACCGCCGCGCACACCGCAAACACCATCGCACTCGCCAATCTAAATCGCATCATGCCCTCAGAGCATATGTCGTCCCACGCGCCCGGCGCAACAGCCCTCTATCCTGAAGAGACATGTCCGCCCCCGATCTCCTCGCGCAATACCAGTCTCGCCGCGCGCAATTGCAAAACAATCTCGACGAAGCACGCTCCCAGTCCATCCTCTCGCTCCTCCTCTTCCTCATCGCTCTCGCACTTATCCCCATCGCCGCCTTTTTCGCTTTCCGCGATCATTCCTCGCCGCTTTTCGTCTTCGCCGCCATGGCCCTCGCCGTCTCCATGGGCCTCCGCCTGCGCAAATCCAAAAAAGAGGAAGACCGCTTCTGGCGCCTCCGCCGCCTCTATGAGCGCGCCCTCCAGCGCGTCCAAGGCGAATGGTCCGGCTCCGGCCCCGACGGCGAAGACTGTCACGATTCCGGCCACCCCTATGCCACAGACCTCAACATCCTCGGCCACGGCTCCCTCTTCCAACTCGTATGCACCGCCCGCACCGCCATCGGCCGCCGCGGTCTCGCCGACTACCTCCTCCAACTCCCCACCCGCCAAGAGATCCTCGCCCGCCAAGCCGCCGTCGCCGAACTCACCAACCGCACAGACCTCCGCGAGGCCGTCGCCCTCCTCGGTAAATTCGACTTCTCCGAATCCCGCCACGAGACCTTCGACGAATGGGCCGCCGCCCCGCCCTTTGTCTTCAACAAAGCCATCCAATACCTCGCCCTCGTCTCCTCCGCCCTCACCGTCCTCCTCGCCCTCGGTACCCTTTCGACGCTCATTCCCTGGCGCGTCGCCGCAGAGCTTGCTCCTCCGCTCATCGCCCTCAGCCTCGCCATCGGTGCCCTCTACCACGAGCCCGTCAAAGCCAAAATCAGTCAGCTCCGCAACCTTGCCGTCGAAATCGCAGTCCTCCGCGACGGCGTCCATTTCCTCGAAACCAACAGCTTCAAAAGCCCCAAACTCCAAGCCCTCAGCGCCGCGGTAAGAGGGCAGACCCAAGCCCTCCGCCGTCTGGAACGTTACCTCGGCGCCCTCAATGAGCGCGATAAAGAGTGGTTCTACGGCCCCTCTCTGTTGCTCCTCACCGCCACCCAGCTCTGCATGGCCATTGAACAGTGGCGCGCCGCCCACAGTCTCAACAACTGCATCGAAGCCTGGGCCGAGTACGAAGCCCTCAACTCGCTCGCCACCTACGCCTACGAAAATCCCGCCAACACCTTTCCCACGCTCGCCCCACACGGCGATCCTATCTACCAAGCCCAAGCCCTCGGCCACCCCCTCTTGCCCGCCGATCACTGCGTCACCAACGACCTCCACCTCGACGCCGCCTTGCGCTTCTATCTCGTCAGCGGCTCCAACATGTCCGGCAAAAGTACCCTCCTGCGCTCCATCGGCGTCAACGCCGTCCTCGCCCTCGCGGGCGCGCCAGTCCGCGCCCGCTCCCTCACCCTCTCGCCCCTTTCCATCTGCGCCGCTCTCT